>DAORVZ010000252.1:0-4108 GCA_035434005.1 Lacunisphaera sp. | reverse complement strand
GCGGTGCCGACGCGCACCGGAGGCGTCGACGGGCCCTCCCGAATGGAAACCACCCGGCTGATGCGGCTGACAGTCAGCGGCGTGAACCGACGTTCCCAGACCGTCTCCAACTGGTAGTCCGGCCCGAGATCGTCTTCCGCCTGCACTGTGACCTGGCCTGTATCCGCAGCCACGCCGAACCGCTGGAACACATAGATGGCGGAGAAGATGCGATTACGGAGGTTGAAGATGATGTTCCCCTTCTGGTCGAAGGCCTGCTTCACAGGCGTGGCGGAGACTAGGTGCGTGATCCAAATGATGGAATTGCTGTCGATCACGAGGTAATCTCGCTCAGGATGCGCCGCGATGAACTCCCGCCGCCACTCCATCTCCCGGCCCACGTAGTAATCGAGGGAGTAGTCATGCCGCGCCATCGCGGGCAGCGAATGCGCGAAAAGGCCGATGCCGGTGACCGCCAGCAACACGCGCCAGACTTGGCCGCGCCGGCTTATTTCGCCGGCCACCGTGATGACGGCGAGCACTAGGGTAAGATTGAGCGGCAGGCTCAGTCGGCGGATCACGGGGTCATCAAACCGGCCCCAGAAATAACACAACAGCAGCAGCGCATGGGCGGCGAAGCCGACCGCGAAGATCGCCAAGGCGGCGCAGACTGGCGGCGCCTTAGCCAGACCGCGCAAGGTCTTCAGCGTCCACAGGGCGAAAAATGGCAGCGCGAGGAACCCGAGGATCGACAGGATGAGGGAATTGGAATGCTCCCCGGTCGTGCTGAAAAAGAAATTCAGGTCGTGCGCGATATTGTCGGGAATATAGCTGAGCGCGAACGGCCGGTCGAAACCGGGCTGGCTGGCCATCTCCCACGAGGAACTGCGCACACTGAACACCTTGTTGTGTAGCGCATAGGGCAGCAGCAACAGCGGCATCACCGCCACCAGCCACGTCACCTGAGGTCGCCGCTCAAGCCACCACACGCGCAGAACAATCAAACCGACCGGAAGCAAGAAGAGCACGGACTCATAACGGGTATTGGCCAGAAGGATGCCGGAAAGGCCGAACGCCTCGAGTGTGTTCGCGTCCCGGCGCGACATGTAGCGCATGCCCAACAGCAGGGTGCTGAGGATCAGCACCAGATTGAGCAGCTCGAAGCCGCCTCCGGTGGCGTTCTGCGCCAGCAACGGCAGGCTGGTGAGCAGCAGGACTGCAATGGCCCCGGCGCCACGACCAGCGATACGGTATCCCGTCACGTAGGCGAGTGCCAGCAGCAGGAAGGTGAGCGCGGTGTTGAGCACAAACACGTTTTCAGGCCGGTAGCCGGTGAGGTCGTGCAATCCCGACACAAGGAAGGGCTGCAGGAGCGGCCGCTTGTCGATCTGTCCCGCCATTAGTTGGAACGCTCCCTGAATGTCGTGCCCCCGCATGGGCACGAGGGCGGTTTTCTCGAAGTGCATGCTCATCGAGGTGCCGAGCAGCATGACCTCATCCATCAGGATTTTGAATCCGTAGCTCTCATGGACGAGCAGAACCAAACCACAACCGGCCACGAGGACGGCGGGCCAGCGCGGCCGGGACCTCCACCCGCCCCGTTCCGCCCAGAGCTCGCGGCCGATCGGGCGCAGCGACCAGGCAAAGAGCAGACAAAGCAACAGCATGGCCCAATAGCCCCCGTAAATGACCGCTTGCAGCGATTGCTCCGGCGTGAGTGAGAAAAAACCCAGCACCACGGCCAAGGCCGCGCAGGACAGAAGCAGGGCGAAACGTCGATCCATCATGGTGGGTTCAGTTGCTCAGGTGATGCTGGCGGGGGGAGGTTTAACGGGCTCGATTGAAAACAAAAGCTCCGTTTCCAAGTCATACCGGACGGACAAAAAAAAGCCGCCTCCCGAAGGAAGCGGCTGAAGTCGAACCCGATGTGTAATTACGGGGCGTAGGTCACGGTGCGCGCGCCAGCGATGCCGGCGATCGTGATCGTGATGCCCTGGGTGTAGTTGGTCGGATAGGTCTCACCGGCGACCGTGTTGACCGCCTTCACATAGTTGGTGGCGCCAACGAGGCCAGCGATGTCAACCGTGGAGACACCATTCTCCAGGAAGTATTGATCAGCGGCCGCCGACAGCTGGCGGGCGTTGTTCAACACCGCTTTGTCCTGCGAGGACTGGCGGACCTTCTGGAACGCGGGAATGGCCATCGCGGCCAGGAGGCCGATGATGACCACGACGATCATGATTTCAACGAGCGTGAAGCCCTTGGTGGAACGTGTATTCATTTTTATGTGGATTATGTGGTTATTTCTGAGTCGTCCGCAGAGTGCGGACGGTCACGAGAAAAGGATGTCCGACCTGTCCACTCAAGCCAATTTAGTTAAAGAAAAGGTAAAGCCTTCCCGGCAACAGGAAGGCTTTAAATTGTTAATTGTTGTGGATATGAAACTTACGGAGCATAAGTCACGGTGCGCGCGCCAGCGATGCCGGCGATCGTGATCGTGATGCCCTGGGTGTAGTTGGTCGGATAGGTCTCACCGGCGACCGTGTTGACCGCCTTCACATAGTTGGTGGCGCCAACGAGGCCAGCGATGTCAACCGTGGAGACACCATTCTCCAGGAAGTATTGATCAGCGGCCGCCGACAGCTGGCGGGCGTTGTTCAACACCGCTTTGTCCTGCGAGGACTGGCGGACCTTCTGGAACGCGGGAATGGCCATCGCGGCCAGGAGGCCGATGATGACCACGACGATCATGATTTCAACGAGCGTGAAGCCCTTGGTGGAACGTGTATTCATATTAGTGGATTGTATTATGGGGGTTTAGGTTTCGGGTCTTTCGCAAGTATCCTACGTTAATACCACCCTACGCCAAGAACTTATTCCCCTGCCGCTCCTCACCGGGATAGAAATTTGACCCATCAACGAAAAATATAGCATAATTATTTAACTACCAGTATATTAAGTCTTAATAAACCTTGTTAAGGTCAACTCGGTCGCATCTCGCCAAAGCAATTCCATGCGATATTTATTTCGATTCTCCGGCGTGAAAATATGCACCATCACATCAAACGCATCCACCACGGTCCAGCCGCTGCCTTGGGTGGTATCCACGGATAGAATTCTGGCTTTTTGCTCATCCAGCACTCGCTCGAGCTCGATTCTCAGAGCGCGCAGATGGGGCTCCGAGCCGCCCGTCGCCAACACCAGATAGTCCGTGATACTGGAGAGACGACTCACATCCAACACCCGCAGATCTTCTGCTTTCTTGGCGTCCAAAGCCTGCACAATCAGTTGGAGCAGTTTCTCCACCGGTTTGGCCGGCGCGGCCGCTTTCCGCCTAGCGACGGGTTTCGGTTTGGAGGCGGCTTTGGCGGGTTTCTTGGCGGCTTTGGCTTTCATTGATCAGCGATACAGCTTCCGGTCCTCGATATAGGCGATAACTTTCTGGGGGCAGAAGTAATGCAGCGACCGGCCGGCCAACACCCGGCCCCGCAGCTCACTGGAGCTGATTTCAATCAGATGCCCGTCACAGCGATGTAGCAGCAAGCCGTCGATTTCGACGTGCGGCTTGGTCGGGTGCTTGGGACGCTCAAGATAGATGAACTCAATCAGCTTCACCAGTTCGCTGATATCTTTCCATTTGTGCAATTGTGGCAACTGGTCGCCGCCGATGATCCAGAACAACTCGTCATGCGGGAATTGCCTCCGAAAATGTCTTACTGAGTCCACCGTGTAGCTGATGCCGCCCTTGCGCAGTTCGTGATCGGAGATCTCGAGCCGCCGGTCCCACTCGGTGGCGGCTTGGAGCATGGCCAGCCGATCCTCGACTGTGGATTGGACGTCGTTCGGCTTCAGTGGAGCCTGCGCGGCTGGCACCAGCAGCAACCGGTCGAGCTGAAACTGCTCCAGCACATCCTGGGCCGCGATGAGATGCCCAAAATGCACCGGGTCGAAACTGCCGCCCAGAAAACCGATCTTCATGGGTGCGCGCCGTCGGGGCCGCAAAGACCCAACCGAGATACTGGCGCAGGGAACTCTCTTGCCATGCGGCCCACTTCATTCCGCAATCCTGATTCGGCAATCCCAAACCTTGCCCGGGTGGCGGAATGGCAGACGCTGGGGACTTAAAATC
>DAORVZ010000251.1:0-4116 GCA_035434005.1 Lacunisphaera sp. | reverse complement strand
ACTGGCAAACGCCCGCCTGGCGTCCGAGCGTGACGACCTGCGCCAGATCCTTGGTCAGGAATTCGTGCACGGCTGACAACGGCACGGCGTCCACCTCGGTGATGATGCCCTTGTCATGCGGCGGCGTCACCTGCGCGCCGTCATCGAAGTAGGCCTTGAAGCCGTTGTCGTGGGGCGGATTGTGGCTCGCCGTGATCACGGCGCCGGTGTGCGCCTTCAAGTGCCGCACCGTGAAGCTGAGCTGGGGCGTCGAGCGCGGGCCGTCGAAGATGACCGCCTCGCCGCCCAGCCGCGTCCACGTGGAGGCGGCCAGTTCGCAGAAGTGCCGGGAGAAGTGCCGCACGTCGTGCGCGATGACGATCTTCGGCCGGGCGCGGCTCCCCCGCCCCGCGAGATATTTCGCGATGTATTGGTGCAGGCCGATGACGGCGCGCAGCAGCGTGAATTCGTTCAGCAGGTTGCAGCCGATGTTGGCGTGTTCGGGTGAGCCGGTGCCGCTGAGGGTGCCGGTCTCGGCCCGGGCGGCGACCCGGCCGATGGTCCGGCCGCGGATCCCCCCGGTGCCGAACTCCAGGTAGCGGTAGAAACGGTCGTTGAGCTCCGCCCATTCGCCGCGCTCGATGAGCTCGGCCAGGCTCTGCTGGGCCCAGGCGGGCAGGCCCGCCGTCAGCCAGGTGTTCAGGTTCTCGGCCGCGCTTGGCATCAGTTTGCCGGCCTCAACGGCTTGGGAAATCTTTTCGGAGGGAATCATGATACGGATTTTGACAGAATTGACAGAATCAAGAACCGGATGAAACCAGACGAACCCCGCCTAGTTCAATTCTGTTAATTCTGTCCAAACGGGTTTCGACTATCCCAAATACAGTCCTGCCGTCACGGCGGGTTTGCTTGGCAGGCGTTGCCAGCTCTCGGCGAATGTGGCGGCATCATAGCCGAAAAGGGGCGACACTTCCACGGCCACCTTGGGCAAACCCGTGTCGTCCGTCTCGACCGCCGCGCCCACCGCCTGGAGCCAGTGCGCAAATTGCCGGAGCTGGTCAGCGCGGCAGGTCGCCGGCGAGTCCACGCCCTCGGCGTTCTTGACCGGGCTGAAGTCGTCCGCCCGCGCCGTCTCGATCACGATGGAGTTGCCCGCGAACGGCAGTGCATCGAACACGAACATCTCGAACTTCACGCCATTGGCCTTTTCAGGTTTCACCGGTTGGCCCGCCGGGTTGATAGTCGCGATCTTCTTGTCGGCCCGGTGGAAGGGCAAGGCGACGCCCTCGCCCCCCGTCGCCATTCGTCGGGCGAATTCGCGGTCGATGAGGTGAATCGCGATGCTGCCGGCACCGTAGCGCAGTGCGCCGCCGGGCTCGGTCTCCCGCTGCATCGCCAGCGGCATGTCGCTGTATTCGATGACCACCACCTTGCCGTGCTGGCGGCAGAAGTGGCCGACTTTCTCCTCGGGAAAAGCCTTGGGCACCATCTTGCTCGACATCCCCGCCCCCGCGAGGAGGTGAAAGCCGATGAACGCCGCGTCGATGCAGCGCACGAGCGGATTGTCCACCTGGAAGTAGCTGATGGTGTCGATGCCTTCCCGGGTCATCAGGTCGAGCGCCCCGCTGCGCTGCAAGGCCCGCAGCGAACCGCCGTGGCCGTCGGGGCTCAGCGCCAGGGTCGAGCGGGTTTCGAGCAGGATCTTCCCGTCGAAGCTCACCGCCGGCATGCGGCCTTGGCGGAAGAAGTGAATCCGGGCCTTGTCCAGGCCGAAGAAATTGTTTGCCGCGAAGAACTGTTCGGTCTGCTCGTGGTTCGCGTGGCTCGTCATGATGAACCAGTGCAGCGGCTTCCCGTGGCGGAGACCCGCCGCCTTGATCTTCTCGGCAAAGACCTGGAAGAGCGGCTTCTTCCTCAGCGGTGTTACCGCAAAGGTTCCCTTCGGCCCGTCGTAGCCGAGGCGTGTCCCCTGCCCGCCGGCCACGGTGAAGGCCGCCACCCGGCCGGCTCGCAAGGCCGCTTCTCCCGCCGCCTCCGCGGCCGCCCACTTCGCCGGGTCGCCGCCGTTGGCTGGCAGACGTTCGCACGGCGCCGGCGTCAGGTTTGCGAGGTTCACTCCGCCGGTGCCGGCCGGGCGCAGCACGAGGTCGCGGTTGAGCTGCGCCACCTCGGTCAGATCGATCTCGGCGGCCTGCGCGAGCAGCTCCGCCCGTTCCGCCGGGCCGAGTGCCTCCCAGAAGGCAAACACCTGTCCCTGGCCGGCGGCTTGGAAGGCAGTGATTATTTTTTCAGTTTCCATGGAAAGTAAGCCAAGGGCGTGGCGCAAGGAGTCAGAAGGTTTGGCCACGGATTTCACGGATTGAGCCGGATAACGAACCGGGCCGCTTGACCGCTAACGCATACAGGCTGGGCCCGACTCGTGGCTCAAAAATTAAGATCCCCGGGGCATTTGATCGAACTGCTCGCGGGCGGGGTCGCCCGCGCTCCAGTCGTTCTATCTGGAGCCACGGCGACCTCGCTGTGAAATTCTCGATCCAAGCCGGAGCGTGCTCCGGGGCATTGGACACACAGGGTATAAATGCATTGATCCTGTTTAGCGACGCTTCGTGCCCTTCGCGGTTAAATTGCCTTAGCCTCTCCGCTCCCAGTTTCAAGCTCATGGCTTGCGCTCTTCCTCAAACCGGAAGATCCATTCCTGCGATTTGGTGTAGCCCAGTTTTTCGCGGATGAGCCGCTCCACCAGCGCCGGATCGTGGCGCAGCTCGTCGAGATATTTTTGCTGCGCCGAGAGCTTGGCCTCGGCTTCCGCCAGCCGCCGCCGGCTGGTCGCCTCCTGGGCCCGGAGCGTCGTGATTTCCCGGTGCATTTGCACGAAGAAGCTCACGGCAAACAGCGTCACCGCGGCGAACGCGGCGCCAAATATCCCGAGGATCAGCTTGCTGGAATTCAAGGGGAGTGGATTGCCGCAGTTTTTCGCACGCGAGTAAACAGAGGGAACAGGGAGTGGGGATTGGAATCCTCAGTTGCCTCCGTTGCCTCCTGTTAAATTGCCTTGCTCCGTGTTCATCCGTGTCATCCGTGGTTAAAAATGCCTTGATCCCTTCAGCGCGTCACCTGCATGCGGTTAGGCCGTTACCGGTCTAAGTCCCAGAGCCGGCGCCGCCAGGGTCTGGTGCTTGTCATAGGTGCATATCTCAGGGAAGTTGTGGTGCAGTGCCGTCACGAGGTGCACGCAGTCGGACGAGCGCAGAAATACCGTCTCCGGCAACGCCGTGTAGGTCTGGGCTGCTGCGTTCAGAATCGCACTGTCTAGCGGCAGCCAGATCCATAAGCCCCCGAGGTCGTCCTGTTGAAATTGCCGGACCGCCGCCTGAAATTCCGCCCGGCCCCACCGGCCCTCGCGCAGGCGCCGGTGAAACGCAGCCATGAGTTCAACCCGAACCAGTTCGGAAACCGCCACAGCCTCCGCCCCATCAAAAAGTGTCCGCACGGCGGCTGACTCTGCCTCGGGCACGTAGAGCTTCGCCACCGCGGAAGTGTCCGCGATCATCACCTGTCACCCCGCACGGCATCTAGGTCGTCCTGAACCTTGGTGCCCGGAGCCGCCGCCATCATCGCGACATACTCCGGCAGCAGGATCCGCGTGCGACGCTTCGGCTTGATCAGCGATGGACTCCCGAGCACCGCCACCGGCTGACCGCGATCCGTAACGAGCACCGGCGTCCGCGACGCCCCGATCCGGCGAACATGCTCACCCGTGGTGGCATGGAGTTCCTTGATGGTGATGCTGGGAGGCATGGTGACACTGTGTAACCATGTGCCCGAAAGTCAAGTGTGACAGTGTCTCTTTCCCATTCGCTCCTGCCTCCCTTCGATTTTTTTGCCTCGGTTTCGCGAAGTGAAAACAGCGGACAAACACCGACCAACCAGCAGGCTGGAACAGCGCGGTTTTCGTTTATAGAAGAGTCCTGTTTTGCCCTTCTTTAACCTCTTTAGGCGTGCCTTTTCCCGGGCGGCCCGGATAGTTGGGCGGAGATGTATCAAGCCTACTCTGGTTTCACGGAGATGCCGTTTCACATCACTCCGGATCCGAAGTTTCTTTACCTCAGCGCCACCCACCAAGAAGCCCTGCAGCAC
>DAORVZ010000250.1:0-4130 GCA_035434005.1 Lacunisphaera sp. | reverse complement strand
ATGTAGGGAAACAGGACGACCGCGAGCTCCGCGCCGAGCAGCAACCGCTCCACCGCCCCCGGGTTCAGGCCAAAATCCCCCGTGACGCGCAGCAAGGCGCCGGCGTTGGCCATCACCAGCATCGCCAGCACGACCACCACGGTTGTGACGACCAGCAGCCAGCTCGATACCTTGCTCACCAGAGAGAAGGCACCGCACCGCTGCCGGTGTTCAAGTTCATGGCTCATCGTCGGCACAAAGGCCGCCGTCAGCGCGCCTTCGCCCAGCAGGCGGCGGAACAGGTTCGGCAGCGTGAAGGCGGAGACGAAGGCCGAGCTAAGTGCGCTCGTGCCGAACACCGCCGCGATCAGGATTTCCCTCACCAGCCCCAACACCCGTGATAGCACAGTCGCCGTGGCGACCACGCTGATGTTTTTCAGGTTTCGCGACATGGCACGGATTCGCCACCGGCGCAGCCGGATTGAGTCTCCGCGGATAACGCGGATGGACGCGGATGATCCAATCCAGATTTATCCGCGTCCATCTGCGTCATCCGCGGAAACTGGCTTGGTTCGAATAAAAATCCCATTACTGCGCGACGAGCTTCAGTGCCCCGCCCTCGATGGTCACGCTGTCGAGCTTGGCCCAGGCGGCACGGACTTCGTCCGGCACCTTCACGCGGTCAATCAGGTGGTTCACGAGCGGGCCGGCCAGTGCCGGGAGCAGGTGGATCGGGCAGGAACCAAGATAGATTTTGTCGGCTGAATAGCCGACGGTGTCACCAGACTTGGCGAAGGTGCCGGTGGCCAGGTAGGAGGCCTCGTAGGTCAGGCCATACCAGTTGAGCAGGCATTTGCCCCCGATCTGCAATTGATCCCCCACGATGCGGAAATTGGGTTTGCCGGGATTGAAGATGCCATCATTCGCGGGCTTGGCGGCTGCGTCCGGCTTTGCTCCGGCTTTGGGGGCCGGCGGTGGCGCGGCGAGGGTGTTGGCCCACGCGTTGAGCTCATCCTCGACCAGAGAAAGGCTGAGGGCTTTGCCGGCGAGGATTTGCTTTTGCTTGGCCTGCCAGCCCCGGCTCTTGGCGTTGCTCTCGTTGCCCGGAATGTAATAGACCATGCTTTTCAGCACCTTGTCCGCAGCCGGCATCTCTTTCACCTGCGCTACCGGTTTAAACACCAGATAAACACTGGCCGCCAACACACCCGCCACCAAGCCCAGCAAGGCACCGAGGGCGACTTCCGTCATGCTGGGGCCGTAGAGTGCTTTTTCGATTTTTTTGTCAGCCATGGGAGGATATTATTTGGCAGCCTGAGCCGCCGGTGCCTTGGACGCGGAAGTCTTGCTGTCAGGTGCACCGGATTTTTTCTTGTAGTCGGTGATATAGAAGCCCGAGCCCTTGAAAATCAATCCTGCGCCGCCGCCGACCTGCCGCTTGAGTCCCGGCTTTTTACAGATCGGGCACTTTTTCAAAGCCGCGTCTTTCATCGACTGGAAGGCTTCCATCTCATGGCCGCATTTGGTGCAGACGTATTCGTAGGTGGGCATCTGGGAAAGTGGGCTCAGATATGATTCGGCAGGAGCAGCTTGGCGAGTCTGTTCTTGGCCACGGCCCAGCCAGTTAGTTGTTTGACCCCAAGCCGCTTAGCGCGTTCAGCTGAACAGGCTCCTCCATGGATTTCCCCGCCCAATTACAGGCCTATCGCGAGCGGATCGAACACGGTCTCGGCACCCTAGTGCCGGCCACCACCACCCGCCCCGCCCGGCTCCATGCCGCCATGCGTTACAGTCTGGAAGCTGGCGGCAAACGCCTCCGGCCGGTGCTGGTCATGGCAACAGCTGATCTTTTCGCTTCGGCTGATCCCCAATCGAAAATGGCCGCCGCGGATCCCTTGCCCGCCGCCGTCGCCCTAGAGTGCCTGCACACCTACTCGCTGATCCACGACGACCTGCCGTGCATGGACAACGACGATCTCCGCCGCGGCCGGCCCACGGCGCACCGGCAGTTCGACGAGGCCACTGCCCTGCTCGCCGGCGACGCCCTGCTGACTCTCGTCTTCCAGCTCATCGGCCGGCACTACGCCGCCCAGCCCGCTCTCTGCACCGCACTCACCCGCGAAATCGCCGACGCCGCCGGCAGCGAACACCTCATCGGCGGCCAGATGGAGGATCTGCTCGCGGAGCGAAAGACCGACGCCACCGCCGACGAGCTCGACTTCATCCACCGCAACAAAACGGGTGCCATGCTCACGGCCGCCCTCGCCGCCGGGGGACTCTGCGGCGGCGCCAACGAGGCCCATGTCGCCGCGCTGCGCGAGGCCGGCCGGCACCTCGGCCTAGCCTTCCAGATCATCGACGACATCCTCGACGCCACCGCCGATACGGTGACGCTCGGCAAGACGGCCGGCAAGGACGCCAGGGCCGGCAAGACCACCTACGTGAAACTCCACGGCCTCGACGCCTCGCGCCGTCACGCCCGTGAGCAATCCGACGCCGCTAAGGCGGCCCTCACCTGCCTGCCCGGTGGCGCACCATTTCTCGTCACCCTCATCGAGAACATGGCGAAACGGTCGAGCTGACCGTCTAGATGCTGGGCGCCCCCAGCGGCGCCCGACCTTCAGGTGACACTCACTTCGCTCCCACCGCCAGCCCGTCAAGCAACTCGATAATGTCGCCCTTCATGCTCTCGTAGTCCGCATCCCGGGCCCAACTGCGGAGCTGCACCGCTCCCTCGGGGCCATTGTAGAAATAGCCATGATTCACGTAGGTGATGTTCGCGACGCGGGCGGCGAATTCCAACTCGGTCAGCTCCACCGTGCCGCGCAGTTTTTGCCCGCGCTTGCGAACGGTGACGCTTTCCGCGCCCTCCCGCGCCGTGGTGATCACGGAGGCCTCAAGGCTTCCCTCGATGGGCTGCAACTCCGCGATAAACTGCGCCTCCGCTTTCTGGTCAACCCGCAGAAGGTTGAAAACCCCCGGCTCGGCGTCGGAGGGGTCGCGATACCAGCGCGTCGCGTCGTAGCGCAGCCGGAATTTGCCCACCAGCAGCTCCCGAAAACGCTCCCGTTCACGCACGAGAGGCAGATCCATGTAGTCGGGCTTCAACTGGATGCTGCGGAAAAACAGCTCGGCCCGCGCTGCCCCCGTGCCGCTCTCTGGCCACTCGGCGCTGAACAGGTAGAGAGTTGAGCCGATGACAAGCAGCCGCACCTCGCGAATGGTCCGATCCTTCCGCTGGGCGATGACCAGCCGCTCGCCCTGGAAGGGCCCGAGTTCGAATCGAGCCCGCGACCTCACCTCGCCCGGGCGCGACTTGAGCATTTCAGTGAAATTCCTCGCATACACGCCGGACTCCTCCCCCGGCAGCATGGCCATGGGATAGGAAAAGCGGACGAGGAAGTTGCGCTCGCCGGCCTGCTCGGTGAAGAAGCGCTGCGCCTTGATGTCGCCCTGCGGCGAGGGCGTCAGTATCCCGTCCGTGCCCGGAGCGGCGGTGAGGCGCGCCTCGATGGCCCAGCTCGGCGGGCTGAACGGGTAATCCGCCGCCCGGACCATGCCGGTCCAGGTCAGGAGGAGACAGATCAGGCCAGAAAGGCGCCGCATGCAGCCCAACAAAGCCGAGGAGCTTCCCCGGCGGCAAGCCCGCAAGCGCAGTCCATCACTTGGCGGGGGAATCGAGATTGAACTCGATCAGCTGCTTAACCCTGGTGGCAACTTTGCGCCCCTCGCTCATCCCTGGCGCAAACCGCCACTCCTCCACCGCCCGTTGCGCCGCCGCCCCGAAGGCGGTGTTGGTTGCCGAGACGACGCGCGCCTCAACCACCCGGCCGTCGCGATTGATGATAAATTCGACCACGGCGTTTCCCTCCAGGCCTGCCGCGGAAAGCAGGTAAGGATACTGGGGCGGCCCCTGATGAACCGGCCTTGGGCGACTGTTGAGTGGGGTCACCCCGAGGGCGGAGATGCGCCGGGCAATTTCTTCCTCACCAGGCGGCGGAGGGGCACGCCGCACAAAACTACGGGCGGCCTTGACGGCGTCGCCCTGGTAGCGCTCAAGCAGGGTTTTGGCCGAGGCGTGTCCCTCGGCCACCGATTCGTTGATCGCGCGGCTCAGTTTCTCAATGGCCTCCGATTCCTCCATGTCCTCA
>DAORVZ010000249.1:0-4132 GCA_035434005.1 Lacunisphaera sp. | reverse complement strand
ACGCCAGCGACGCGGCCGCGGCCAAGCTCAGCCTCGCCGATCTGCGCGCGTTGCTCAAATAGCGCGCGCCGCCATTTTCCGTGTTTTCATTTCTCCACCGGTAGCCCATCTTGCCGACCGATGTTCCGCTGCCTGCTATTTTTCTGCGCCCTTAGCGCGCTCGCGCCCGACGGTTGGGCGCAAGGTGCCTCCACCCCGCTGCGTCCCGAGGACACCCCGGCGCAACCGGCCGATGCCCCGGCGGAAGATGCACCCGCCCCACCGGCCGGGCCGCCGGTGGCCAACTGGTTCGAGGCCCAGGTTGAACTGCACCGCCGGGGCTACTCCTGCGGCTCCATCGACGGCGTGCGCGGCGCGCAGACCGCCGAAGCCCTGCAGGCCTTCCAGCGCAACGAGGGCCTGCCCCCGACCGGGAACCTCGACACGGCGACCCGCGCTGTCCTGCTGCTCACCGCCGAGCCCCTGACCACCCACACCTTCACGGCGGCGGAACTGGCAGGCCTCGAGCCCGCTGCCACCACCTGGCTGGAAAAATCGCAACGCCCCGCCCTCACCCACGCCTCCGCCCTCGAACTCGCCGGGGAACTCTCCCGCACCAATCCGAAGCTTCTCCGGACGCTGAACCCGGGCTGCAACTGGGACGATCTGCTGCCCGGCGCCACCATCTCGATGCCGGCCGTCGCCCCGTTCACCAGCCCGCTCAAGGTCGCGCGCATCCACATCCGCCTCGCGGAAAAAGTCCTCGAGGCCACCACCGAGGAGGGCCAGATCGTCCTGCACTGCCCCGTGAGCATTGCCCGGAACATCGAAAAACGCCCCGTCGGCGAACTGAAGGTCACCGTCGTCATCCCCAATCCCGACTACACCTTCGATCCCGCGGTCTTTCCCGAATCCGCCGAGGCCCAGACCCTGGGACGCAAGCTCATCCTCCCGCCCGGGCCGAACAATCCCGTCGGTCTCGCCTGGATCGGCCTTGATCGCCCCGGCTACGGCATGCACGGCACGCCCGACCCCGAGAAGGTCGGCCGCACCGAATCCCACGGCTGCTTCCGCCTCGCCAACTGGGACGCCGTCGCCCTGCTCGCCCTCGTCAAGGTCGGCACGCCCGTGATGGTGGAGCCCTAACCCCGGGATTTCCTTTGTGGAAGGAATCTGCCTACTTCGAGCCATGCTTCCGCGCTACCTGCTTCTTGTCCTCCTGCTTGGCTCCACGGGCCTCGCCCAGGATGACCACGCCAAATCCATCGAAGCCTGGCGCGCCGCGCGCGTCGCCCGCCTGACCGCCCCCGACGGTTGGCTCACCCTGGTCGGCCGCCACCTGCTCGCTCCGGGCGAAAACACCATCGGCACCGAGCCCGACAACTCCATCCGCCTCGCCGTCGGTCCGCCCTACCTCGCCACCGTCACGGTCGCCGCCGATCGCACCATCACGCTCACGCCCGCCCCGAGCGCGATCCTCGCGGTCAACGGGGTGCCCGCCCACCGCCCGGTCGCCTTGGTTTGGCAAGGAGGCGAACCCACGCGCGTGACCTTTGGCGCGGCGAATTTCTATGTGATGCCGCGCGGCGAGGGCCTCTACCTGCGAGTGCGCGACCCCGAGGCCGCCACCCGCGCGCACTTCGCCGGCCTCGATTATTTCCCCCTCGACCCCGCCTGGCGCATCGAGGCGGCGTGGGTGCCGTTCGCGCCGGCGCGCCAGGTCAACATCACCAACATGATTGGGATCACCGAGCCCGCCCCCGTGCCGGGCAAGGCCGTCTTCACCTGGCAAGGCCGCACCGTCGAGCTCCTCCCGATCGACGAGGGCGGCGATAATCTGTTCTTTGTGCTGACGGATTTGACGGCGGGCGTGGAAACCTACGGGGCCTCGCGCTTCCTTTACGCGCCCAAGCCAAAGCCGGGCGCGACCACGATCGTCCTCGATTTCAACCGGCTGCAGAACCCGCCTTGCGCCTTCACCACCTTCGCCACCTGCCCGCTCCCGCCGAAGGAAAACCGCCTGCCGTTTCGCCTCACCGCCGGGGAGAAAAATTATCGGGGCGCCCACTGAACCCGCCCCGTTCCGGTCGGCGGGCGCTTGGCCCCCTGCTTCTGCCCCGTGGTAATCTCAGCTTGCGCAGGCGGCGCGCGGAGGCTTCCGTCGCCACCGTGAAACCGAGCGGGCTCAAGGCCCAGTCCGTCAATCCCGACCTTTCCCCCCGATGAACGCCCGCGACTGGGACCGCTTGGCAGCGGCCTATGATTCCGAGGTGTGCGACATCTTCGTCCGCGATCGCCAAAAGGTCATCCTCCGCTGGCTGCAAGCGCGTGGTCTGCTGCGTGATCAGCGAACCGTCCTCGATCTGGGCTGCGGCATCGGCTCGTTCTTCAAGCTCCATGGGCGGCACTTTGGCGAGAAAACCGGCACCGACCATTCGCGGCGCATGCTGCAAATCGCCGCCCGGCGCTGCCGCGCCGTGCCCGACTGCCGTTGGCAGCGGGCCGACGCGCGGGGCCTGCCCCCGGCCCTTCGGGATTACGCGGACCTGGTGGTCTGCTCCAACGTGATCACCTTCGTCTCGGCGGCGGCGTGCCGGCGCGCGATGAGCGAGACCGTGCGCGGGGCGAAGCCGGGCGGCTGGCTGCTGTTCATCCTGCCCGCCTTGGAAAGCCACGACCAGGTCGTCGCCGTCGAGTCCGGCCGCCCGCCTGCCACGCGCCCGGCGCCCACGGCCATCGTGCGCCGCGATGACCGGATGCAGCGTTTCTATACGGCGGCCGGCGCGCGTCAGCTCGCCGCACGCGCCGGTTTGCAATCCATCACGGTGCGGAAGGTCTGGTATCCGTGGAGCGACGAGGGAGTCGCGCGTCCGCCCCGCAGCGCCGAGCCTCCCTGGGACTGGCTGCTCACGGCGCGCCGCCCGCTGCGGAGCCGCCCAACCCGGATCCGCCGCGAGGCATGAGGGACATGCCCTCCTCCCCAGCCCGCCAGCCGGCCGTCGGCTTCATCTTTGTCACGCTGACGCTGGCGATCACAGGCTTTGGGCTGCTGATTCCCGTCCTGCCCAAGCTCATCGTGCAGTTCCAGGGTGGCGACCTCACCAGCGGATCGCATTCCTATGGCTGGCTCGTGAGCATCTACGCGTTGATGCAGTTCATCGGCGCACCCATTCTGGGCTCGCTGTCGGACCGGTTTGGCCGGCGCCGCATCATCCTGATCGCGACCGCGGGATCGGCCATCGACTACGTCATCATGGCCGGTGCGCCCTCGCTGGCGTGGCTGTTTGTCGCGCGGATCATAGCCGGGTTCACCGCCGGCGTCTATGCCACGGCCAACGCCTACCTGGTGGACATCACTCCGCCGGAGAAGCGCGCGGGTGCCTTCGGGCTGCTCGGCGCCGCCTTCGGCATCGGCTTCGTCGTCGGGCCGGTCGCGGGCGGCCTGCTGGGCGAGATCGATCTGCGGCTGCCGTTCTGGGTGGCGGCCGGCTGCTCCGCCATCAACTGGCTCTGGGGCCTGTTGGTGCTGCCGGAATCATTGCCGCCGGCCAACCGGCGGGAATTCTCCTGGGCCCGGGCCAATCCTCTCGGGGCGCTGCTGGCGCTGAAGCGCCTGCCGGCCGTGCTGGGCCTGACGGAGAGTTATTTCATCCTGATGCTGGCGCAGACGATGATGTTTTCGCTGTGGGCGCTCTACACGGCCTACCGCTTCCACTGGAGTCCGGCCGAGGTGGGCCTCTCGTTGATGTATACCGGGATCCTGTCCGGCTTCGTGCAGGCGGTGCTGGTTAAAAAAATCGTGCCGCGGCTCGGGGACACGCGGTCAGTCGTGGTCGGCTTGTCCGTGACCGCCCTCGCCTACCTGGGCTACGGCCTCGCCCAGCACGGCTGGGTGATCTACGTGATCATGACCTTCGCCTGCTTTGCCGGGCTCTCGGGGCCGGCCCTGCAATCCTACATCAGTAAACATGTGCCGGCGAACGAGCAGGGCGCTGTGCAAGGCGTGTTCGCCGGTCTCGCCAGCTTGGCGGGCATCCCCGGGCCGTTCATCGCGACCTGGAGCTTCGGCTGGGCCATCGCGCCGGGCAGCTGGCTCCATCTGCCCGGCATCGCGTTCTTCGAGGCCGCGCTCCTCATCGCCCTCGCCCTCTGG
>DAORVZ010000248.1:0-4154 GCA_035434005.1 Lacunisphaera sp. | reverse complement strand
GAGGTCGAGGCGCGAGGTGAAGCGCTTGGAGATCGCGCGCAGCTCCAGCAGGAGGTCGCCCGCCTAGAGGGCGAGGTTGCCCTGATCAACGACTCCATCCGCCGCACCCTGCGCCTGCGCGAGGAGCAGATGCTGCGCGAAGCAGCCACCAACCCCTGAGACCATGAAAACGCTCCCCGCCATTGCCCTCGGCCTGATCATCGGACTCGGCGTCGGTGCGCTCGGCTCCGCCGTCTATTACGGGGAGCGCGCCGGCCCCACCGGCCAGCAGATGCTGGCCGGCTTCGGCTTCGGAAACCGGGCCCCCGCGGCTCCGGCCTCCCCGTCGCCAAAGCGCGCGGAGGTTGCCTCGGCCACGGCACCGGCCGCCGCCCCGGTTCAACCTCCACCCGAGCCGGCTTACCGGCCGCCACCCATGGTCGTCATGGCCACCCCCGAGCCCCCGCCGCCGCCACCCGTGGAGGAACAGCCCCCCACCGCTGCGGAAACGAAGGCGGCCATCGAAGCCGTGGTCTTCGAGGTGCTGAATGCCCGGGCCGAGCAGATGCGGGGCATGAAGCGCTCGTTGGATCAAAATGGGGTCGACAAAAACGACGCCAGCGGCGGGCTCCTCTCCTTGATGGGCTATGTGGCGGGCTGGGCCACGGAAGGCGTCAAGTATGTCATGAAGGACTTCAGCATGATTTCATGCGAGCGCGCGACCGGCTCCGGCAAAGCCGGGTGGAACGTAGATGTGTCCTACAACTTGGGCGTCGATGGGGATACGCCGCAGGCGCGGTTGCAACAGCAGTATGCCCAGTTCGGCCAAATGCCCGGCTACGCGTCCATCCATAGCTACCGGCTGGTTCGGCAATTGGACGGTCGCTGGCAGGCCGTCGAACGCCAATGAACCCGCGTATATCGCTCCTCCTGCTCCTGGCCGCCTGGCTGCTGCTCGGCGGGTGCGACTATGAACATCCCAACGGCCGGCCCACCGGACAGGCGATGGATTCGCGCCTGCTGGGCCACTGGCGGAAGGTGGACGACAAGCCAGCGGAAAAAAACACCTACCTGACGGTCACGCGGATATCGGCTGATCGCTTCGCCGTCCGGCTGGATGATGACACCTACGAGGCCTACGGCATCGATTTTCCCGTCGCCCGGCCACAGATTGTCGAACTGCAGGTTGTCGATGCCAGGGGCGGGAAACCCAAGCCCGGGAAGAACTACCTTTACACCCTGATTAATTTCGAGAGGGGCCAGCTGATCGTCATGCGGCTGACTCCGACCGAGAAATTGAAACTCAACAGCACGGCGGAGCAACAAGCCTATCTCGGGCGCATGATCCAAATCGACCAACCTTACGGTCAGAGGTTGGCGTTTGTCCCAACCAATGCCGAGGAAGTGGCCCGGGCGCAAACCGAACGCGCCGCCCGGAATAAGGCCGCCACCGGTTCCGGCTCGGCCCGGGAATTGGCCGACGAGATATTCCCGTCCCGGCAGGGCGGAGAGGCGGGAGCTGCTCCCCGCCAACCGCTCTTCCAGTTGCCTGCCAGCACCGACCCGGTTTCCAGGACGGTGGAGCCTCCCACCCGGCCGGTGCCACCGCCACCGGCGGCCGCTGCCGCAAGCGAGGATGCCCCACCTGTCTTGCGCTCCGGCGGGCCGCCGCGCTACCCGGAGGCCCTGCGTCGCGCGGGCATCACCGGGCGCGTCGTGGTGGAATACACCGTCACCCCCGAGGGTCGGGTGACCGGGGCCACGGTGATTGAATCCTCCCACCCGGAGTTCGACCAGTCGGCCCTGGAGGCCGTGCGACAGTGGGCCTATTCGCCAGGCCTGAAGAACGGCCAACCCATCGCGGCGCGCTTGCAACAGGAATTACAGTTTGTGCAGAAGCCATAGCCCAGAAACCCAGCCTTTTCCCCAACCCCATGCCCACCATGAAATTTTCGCCCCTGCTGGCTGTTCTGTTTTTAACGTCTCTACCCGGAGGACAGGCAGCCGGCCCGGCGCATGGAGCGCCTTGGACCATTGCCGACCCCGACCTCACACTCGTGCCGATTGCATCGGGAAGCTTTACGATGGGCCCGGGCGGCGCGTTTGGCAACCCTCGGCTCAATTTGGAGTTCAGCCCCGAAACGCGCGTGACCCTCACGCGGCCTTTCTGGCTGGGGCGAACTGAAGTCACCCAGGCACAATGGCAGGCGGTGATGGGCACTTCCATCCAACAGCAATGGGAAATGCCCAATGGGAGTTCGACCGCGGGTTCTCCCCCGCGCGGCTCCAAGCGGGAGCTGGACGGAGTCGGCCCCGATCACCCCATGTATTGCGTCACCTGGGAGGAGGCCATGGAGTTCTGCCGCCGGCTCACCGCGCGCGAAAGCGCCGCCGGCCGGCTGCCTGCGGGCCACACCTTCACCCTGCCCACCGAGGCCCAGTGGGAATATGCCTGCCGCGCCGGAACCACTGGTGATCATGCCGGCAATCTCGACGCACTGGGTTGGTATAAGGAAAACAGCGGGCCCATCCCCATCGCGCACCCCGTGGGCCGGAAACAGCCGAACCTCTGGGGGCTTTACGACATGCACGGCAACGTGCCCGAATGGTGCTCCGACTGGCATGGCATCTATCCCGGAGGCGAGGCGGTGGATCCCATTCTTGAAATGTATAATCACACGCGCTCCGTTCGTGGCGGCAGTTGGTTTGATGATGCCGAATACGTCCGTTCAGCCCACCGGGCCGATATGCTTCCAGACTGGCGGAGGCTGCGCGCCCGCCGGCCGGTTGGCAGCGTCGGCATTGGCTTTCGCGTCGCCCTCACTGAAACCGCCCCTGCCAGCCGGACGGATGCTCCTGCGCTGCGCTCAGCCAAGAACCCAGCCATGGCCCTGCCTGAAAAAAACGCCTCCCGGTGATCTGGGCTCCTGACAAACGGCCGGATTTTCCCCAAAAACAAACATGAAAAAAACCCTGTTGATGATCCTACTCGCCCTGGTCGCTCCTGCGGCCAACGCGCAGGTCGCGGAAAAATACCGCGGCGACTGGTTGCTGGTGAATGGCGGCGCGATCCTGCATGTCGCCGAGAACGGCGCCATGAGCTGGAACAGCTCGCAGCTCGCCGGCCAGACCAGCGACTACACCTTTGTCGCCAGCGATGAGCGCTGGTATCGGCAGGATCAGCTCGCCGGCCCGCTGCACATCGCGGAAGACGGCACCTTCACCTGGCAGGTCGGCTCACCCGAGGGCGGCTCTCTCAAAGGACAGTTCGTGGGCGACACGCTCATGCTGGAATCGTTTCGCTCCGGGGCGCCGGCGGAGTTGAAGCGGCTCGAGTTTCGCAAGGTTGCCGAGGACGCCGCCAAAAAAATCACCACCTACATGCAGGGCCCGGCCGGCACGACCGCCCATTTGTTCGAGCAACCGTGGCCGGGCGGATCCGCGCAGCGCTTCATCGCCCGCGCGGTCCTGAACAACCTGCGCCAAATCAGCGCGGCCGCCGACCAGTTCTACCTCGAGAAGGGCACCCGCAAGACGACGCTCGATCAGCTCGTCGGCCCGGACAAATACCTCACGCGCATCCGGGTCGTTGACGGGGAGGACTACGGGAAACTCAAACTCTCCCTTGGCTCCCCGCTGATTGTCACGACGAAGAGCGGCGTCTCGGTCCGATATGGGCCGTAAGCCGTCGGCCGGGAAATTGCGCCTGGCCATTTTCCGCCCGGCGCACCCCGTTCACGGCGCCTCGACGTAGCCGTGGCGGATGGCGTAGTGCACGAGCTCGGCCGGTTCCTGCAGGCTGAGCTTTTCCTTCAGGATGGAGAGCTGGTTCTGGATCGTCTTGGTGCTCACGCCGAGGCGGTCCGCCAGCACCTTGGGGTTTTCCCCGCGGGCAAATCCGCGCAACACCTCGCGCTCCCGCGTGGTGAGGCTGACGCCGATCGCCTGGCCCTCGCCGACCATGCGGTCCACCAGCAGGCGCGCGCTGGCCGGGCAGTAATACGTCTCGCCCGCCAGCACCCGGCGCACGGCCTCCCGCAGCGTGGAGAGATCGGCCCGCTTCATGACGAAGCCCTGCACGCCCAGGCTGACGGCCTCGCGCACCAGGTGCCCCTGCTCGTTGGACGACACGAAGAGCCAGCGCGTGCGCGGCAGGCGCGGTCCGACCTGGCGTG
>DAORVZ010000247.1:0-4161 GCA_035434005.1 Lacunisphaera sp. | reverse complement strand
TGAGGTCGGCCTCGAGCGAGACGGTGCCGGTCACGCTGGTTTCGAGCGTGAGGGTCTTGCCGGCCTTGGTGCGGTATTTGAGAGGCAGCTTGAAGTTGTGGATGCCGACTTGCTGGATCGGGACGTGCACGCCGCGCACGGTCTCGTTGGCGACCTCCATCATGTCGGGCAGCGTGGCGCGGTAGGCGGCGGTCGGCTTGAACTTTTTGTCGTAGCCGCGCTTGATTGGCGGTTCCTGCCCGCAACTCGAGCGGTGGAGATACATTTGTTTCATGGGCGATCCGGGCCGAAGAACTCGGCGAAGTTGCGCGGGGTCTCGTAAAGCCGGACACAGTGCAGCGTGGCGGGTGCCGGGATGTGCGGCGCGATCTCACCCCAGAAGGCGATGACGAGGTTCTCGGTGGAGGGGATGATGCTGCGGAGGAAAGGCACCTCGTCGTTGAGGTTGCGGTGGTCGCACTTGTCCACGACCGCGCGGTTCAGGATGCGCTTCAGCTCGCCCAGATCGATGATGTAGCCGGTGACCGGATCGGGCTCGCCCCTGAGGGTGACCTCCAGCACGTAGTTGTGGCCGTGCCAGTGCGGGTTGGTGCACAAGCCGTATTGCTTCTTGTTCCAGGCCTGGCTCTTCGTCGGGTTGTGCAGGCGGTGCGCGGAGTTGAAATGCACCTGCCGGGTGATGAACACCGTGCCACGGAGGACGCGCACGGACTTCCCGGACTTGGTTCGACTGGAGACCTGCTTCGGCATGGAGGGTCAAGGCAAGCCAGTTTGCGGCAGGCGTCAAACCTTGCCTCCCCGCGTCCAGCCGACCGGGCGAGGCTCAGGCCAGCCGCCGGCGGCGCAGGGCGGCCACCGCCAGCGCAGCCAGCCCGAGGCACAACACATAGGTGGACGGCTCGGGCACGGCGGTGACGTTGTAGCCGAGATCCTGCAGCATCCCCAGCTCCAGCGCGCTGAGGGTGCGCAAACCTTGGCCGGTGGATGTCGCAGCGTTCATCAACTGCTGGTTGCCGCCCGTGAAGGTGTCGTCATCCATGTGGCTGCCGCTGCTGCCGTTTTGGTAGGGATTGGGCGAGTAGATCTGCACCCGGTTGCCGCCGTTGGCCGCCATGGCGTTCGCGCCGCTGAAGAACACGCCGTTGGCCGAGCCGCCGGTGAGCGTGCTGAGCAGGCCGGTGTTGAAGGCGAAGGTGCCCGGAACCAGGAAGGTGCCGGTGCTGTTGGTGAGGAACCGGTCGAAATCATACCAGACATCGGGGTTGCCCGAGGTCTGCGTAGTCAGTCCCTGGCCTGTGGCGCTGATCCCGCTGAGAAAGCCCATCGCGTGCAGGACTTCGTGCATGGCGGTGGACTTGTAGTCATAGGCTCCGCCCGCGATGGAGTCGCCGTAATCCCAGTTGTGGAAAAAATTCCAGTTGATCGTGCCGTCGCTCGTGCCGGTTCCGGTCTGGATCAGGGTTTGCACCTGGCTCTTATAAAAACCATTGCTCGCGAAGGACACCCCGCTGCCCGCGCTGGCGAGCGTGCCGCTGTTGGTGTTCTCGGAGGTGACGGTGAACCCCACGGAAACATTGTAGCCGGTGAAATAGCTCGCGAGACTCGCGGCCGCCGACTCCAGGGCGCCGCGCCGGGTGGCGCCCAGCGTCGGATCAGCATAACCCACATTGGTGGTGTTGACCACGTCCTGATAGGTGAACGTGAACGTGAGCTGGGCCGAGAGCGGGGAAGCCAGCAAGGTCGCGAGCAGGCCGAGGACGGCGAAGCCGGACCGGGGTGCAACAGGGGTGGTCGACATGGGGTGCGCGGGGTTTCGCGTCATAAAAGCCTCAGCCGCCGGCCGCGTCAAACCCGGAGTCTCCGCCTGGGCGGGGAGCAGCCTTGCCATTGCGCCGGTCCGCCGTTCAATCGCGGCCATGGCCATGCGCTTCAGCATCCTCGGCAGCGGCAGCGCAGGCAACTCGGCCCTGATCCGGACCGACCACACCCGCGTGCTGCTCGATGCCGGCTTCTCCGCCAAGCGCCTGGCCGAGCTCCTCGAGGGCCAGGGCGAGCAACTCGAGCGGATCGACGCGATTTTCCTGACCCACGAACACAGCGACCATGCCGCCGCGCTCACCGGCCTCGCGCGTTTCCCGGGGATCAAGGTCTTTGCCAATCGCGCCACGGCGGAAAAGGCGCAGGCCGGCCTCAAGCACCGCGTGGCCTGGCAGCATTTCGAGACCGGCGGCACCTTTCGCTACCGCGACCTCGAGATCAGCAGCTTCGCCGTCCCGCACGACGCGCAGGATCCCGTCGGCTTTCTCATCGCCCACGGCGAGGACGACCAGCTCGCGCCCCGCCGCAGCCTTGCCTGGCTGACCGACCTCGGCCACGCGCCCCAACACGTGCGCGAACGCATCCGCGAGGCCGATGTGCTCGTCGTCGAGGCCAACCATTGCCCGCAAATGCTCGAGGCCGACACCAAGCGCCCGTGGTCCACCAAGCAGCGCATCAGCGGCCGCCACGGCCACCTCTCCAATGCCGCCGCCCGCGAGTTGCTCGAGGGTGTCGCCGACGCGCGCTGGCGCCACGTCTTCTTCACCCACCTCTCCCGCGACTGCAACTCGCCGGCCGCCGTCGCCGCCGCCTGCGGCACCGTGCTCACCGCGCGCGCCTGCGGCTTCTCCGTCGTCGCGCCCGGCGGCGGCACCCCGTTCTTCGACTGCTGACCACCATGGCCACCTCCCTCCGCCGCACCAAGATCATCGCCACCCTCGGGCCCGCCACCGAAAGCGAGGAGATGCTCGTCAAGCTCATCACCGCCGGCGTGGACGTCGTCCGCCTCAACATGGCGCACGCCAAGCACGATTGGACGCGCCTGATCATCCGTCGCATCCGCGCGGCGTCCGTCACCGCCGGCCGCGAGGTCGCCATCATGATGGACATCAAGGGCCCCGAGATCCGCACCGGCGACCTCGAGGTGCCCATCGAACTCAAGCCCGGCGAGATATTCGACTTCACCGTTAAGCCCGGTGCCGAGCGCGACAATGTCGAGGAGATCCGCTCCGTCGACGTGAACTACCAGGACCTCGTCAACGACATTAAGGTCGGCGACACCGTGCTGGTGGACAGCGGCCTCATCCGCCTCGAGGTGCTCTCGAAGGATCAGGCCCACATCCGCTGCCGCGTGCTCACGCCCGGCTCCCTCACCTCGCGCCGGCACATCAACCTGCCGGGCGTCAAGGTCAACCTCCCCTCCTTCACCGCCAAGGATCGCGCCGACACGCTCGTCGGCATCGCCGAGGGCATCGATTTTGTCGCGTTGTCGTTCGTGCGCGAGGCGCACGACATCGACCTGCTCCGGGATTTCCTCAAGGAGCACAACTCGCGCGCCCGCATCGTCGCCAAGATCGAGGACCAGTCCGCCATCGACAATCTCGACGACATCATCCGCGCCACCGACGTCCTCATGGTCGCCCGCGGCGATCTCGGCATCGAGGTGCCCCTGCGCGAGCTACCCGTCATCCAGCGCCGGGCCGTGCGCACCTGCCTCGCCATCGGCCGCCCCGTCATCATCGCCACGCACATGCTCGAGTCGATGATCAGCCAGCCCATGCCGAGCCGAGCCGAGATCACCGACGTCGCCAACGCCGTTTATGAGCAGGCCGACTGCGTCATGCTCTCCGGCGAGACCACCGTGGGCAAATATCCGCTTGAATGCGTGCAGGTGCTCGACGCCATCGCCCGGCGCATCGAGGAGGAGCAGGCGATGGATTTCCCCGAGCCCGCCGTCTTTATCCAGGAACGCATGAAGGTCTTCCGCGCCGCCGTGGTGCTGGCCAACGAGTTCCCCCGCTCGCTCCTGCTCGTGTTCACCCGACACGGCACCAACGCCGCCGGCCTCGCCGCGCACCGCCCTCCGCGCGCGCCCATCCTCGCTGTCACCGACTCGCTGGAGACCCTCCGCCACCTGAAGATGGTGCGCTCCGTCGAGCCCTACCTGCTCACCCCCTTCGGCGACCCCGAGGCCACCATCGAACGCGCCACCGCCTCGCTGCTCAAGCATGGCTGCATCACCCCCGGCGACAAACTCGTCATCGTCTCCGACGTGCAGGCCAAGGACCGCCGCATCGACAGCATCCAGCTCCGCAGCGTGGAATGAGGCGCTGTCTTGCCGCA
>DAORVZ010000246.1:0-4165 GCA_035434005.1 Lacunisphaera sp. | reverse complement strand
CTGCTCTGTCCTTGCTCAGGCTTCCGCCGATCGAAGAGAGCAAAAGCGACTGGTCCGAGCTTGAGGGTGTCGAAGCCTACGGGCGGAGCCAATCTCCCCTCGTGGCCCGCTGTGGCAGTGTGAGGCAAAGCACCTTTCTCGTATTCGACCTCGGCGAGGTCCACAATGGAAACCCGCAATTGGACATCGAAGGCCCCTCCGGCGCGATCGTCGACGTTCTCTCCACCCCTTACATCCTCAACAACGTGTTCGATCCGAAACTGTTGAATTCCTTCACGGCTGATCGTGTCGTGCTTTCGGGGCGGCGGCAGCAGTGGGAGTCATTCTTTTTCAAACCCACGCGCTACCTCGCTGTCGTGCTGCGCGGCGCTACCGGCCCAGTGCGGATTCATTTCGCCGGTGTCACCCGCAGCGCATATCCGTGGACCCGGCGCGGCCGGTTCGCCGCACCGGAGAACCCGTGGCTGGAGCGATTCTGGCAGGCCGGCGCGAAGACCATCGAGGGAATCACGACCGACGCCTACACCGACAATTATCGCGAGCGCCGCCAATATCCGCAGACCTCCTATTACGCGGCGCAGGGCAACTACGCCGCATTCGGCGACACATTCTTGCAGCGCCGCTATCTGATCCAGAACGCCGACGAACAGGAGCCCAACGGCAACCTCGGCATGTATGCGCCGATGTCCGAGGGACGGCTTTCTCCCTTTCTCGACGCGCAGTATTTCTGGCTCATGAGCTGGCGCGATTACCTCCTTTACAGCGGCGATGCGTCTACCACGCGGCGGCTCTTGCCCGTTGCGCAACGGGCCATGCAGCGATTGGCCGAACTGGTCCAGCCCGACGGCCTGATCACGGATCCGCCCTATCCATATTGGATCGACCACTCGAATCTCGATCGACGCGGCGCACACTTTGTTGTCAACGCGCTCTATGCGCTGGCCTTGGACGACTTTGCCCAAACGCTCGACTGGTTGGGCGAACCGGGCGGCGTGCAGTGTCGCCACCAAGCGGCCGGCCTCCGCGAGGCGCTGCGCACGAAGTTCTGGGATCCGCAACGCGGACTCTTCACCGAGGCTTTGGTGGAGGGCAGACAATCAACCCGGTTCTCCGAGCACGCCAACGCCATTGCCGTCGCGGCGCGAATCGCCACGCCAGAGCAGAAGCAGGCCATCCTGCCAAAGTTGCTGCAGCCGGCCACGGATATGGTGCCGGCGACATCGTTGTTCGTCTATTGGACATTTATGGCCCTTTGCGAAGGGGGTCGCGTGGATGATGGCGTGGCCATGCTGAAATTGCGCTTCGCACACCAGTTGCAGACCGGTAATGGCACCTTGTGGGAAGACTGGCATCTCGACCGCACCAATCGTCGGGGTTTTACGGAAAAACATTCCCGGGCGGACGCCCAGGGAGAATGCGGCATTTTCCCCATGGCGCTGACCCGCTTCGTTGGCGGGATTGAAGTTGTGGCTCCGGGAATGAGGGAAGTAATCGTGCGGCGCGTCCCGAGTTCGCTGCGAAACGTGTCGGTGGTCCTACCGGCACCCCATGGCGAACTTCACGTCGCTTGGGCTACAGGCGAGGGTGGGGAGGAATTGGTCGCGAAGGTCCCTCCCGGTATGGTGGCAAAGCTCGACTTGGCCAGTATCGAAGCCTTCTCCACGCGGGGAATGTCCCTCGACGGGAAACGACTCGAACCGTCTCAATACGGCGGCCGGTATTATGTTATTCCGGAGGGTGTCCACTATCTGAAATTATGAACAAGATGAGTGCCCACTTCAGCTTTGCCTCCTGTCATGGGTCGGTTTCTCGCCATGGCTGCGAGGGCGATACGGAATGCAGGCTGCGCGCAGCACCCTCCCAGGCTGGAATCGAACTTACCCGATGAAAGCCATGAACACGTTGCTCCGAGCCACAGGGCTGCTGTCACTCAGCGCGCTGTATCTGGCCGCGGCTCCGATGACGCCGGTGCGGCCGAACATCCTTTTCATCTATTCTGATGACCATGCCCAGGCGGCCATTTCCGCCTATGGTTCGACGGTGAACCGGACGCCGAACATCGACCGGCTCGCCGCGGGCGGGGCGCGGTTCACCAATTCCTTCGTCACCAATTCCATCTGCACGCCCGGCCGGGCCACCTTGCTCACCGGGCAATACTCCCATCTCAACGGGGTGCCCGTGTTCAACTGCTTCGACGGTTCCCGCGACAACGTGGCCAAGCATCTGCAGGCCGGCGGCTACCACACCGGCATGATCGGCAAATGGCACCTCGGTTCCGATCCCACGGGCTTCGACCGCTGGATCGTGCTCCCCGGCCAGGGGGAGTATTGGAATCCCTCCTTCCTGGTTCCCGGCGGGCGCAAGCTCGCCATCACGGGGCATTGCACCGACATCACCACCGACCTCGGCCTCGAGTGGCTCAGGACCCGGCCCAAGGACAGGCCGTTCTTCCTGATGCTGCATCAAAAGGCCCCGCATCGCATCTGGGAACCCGACGAGCGCAACAAGGCGCTCTTCAAGGACCAGGTTTTTGCCGAGCCTGATACCTTCCGGGACGACTACGCCACCCGCCCCGCCGCGCTGCCGGCCAACGAGCAGACCATCGCTCGCGATCTCAAGCGGGTCGACCTCAAGCTCGAGCCCCCCGTCGGTCTCGCGGGTGCCGCGCTCAAGGAGTGGCTCAACGTCAAGCCCACGGAAGTCACCGTGGACGGCAGGACCCTCACCGGCAAAGATCTCGTCCGCTGGAAATACCAACGCTACATGCAGGATTATCTGGCCTGCGTGCAGGGCGTGGACGATGGAGTGGGTCAGGTGCTCGACTACCTCGACCAGAACGGCCTCGCGGAGAACACCATCGTCATCTACTCGGCCGACAACGGTTGGTATCTCGGCGAGCTCGGTCTCTACGACAAGCGCTTCATGTATGAGCCCGGCCTGCGTGCTCCACTACTCGCGCGCGGCCCCGGCATCAAGGCTGGCAGCCTTCCGGCCCAGATGGTCGCCAACCTCGACCTCGCGCCCACCTTCCTTGCCCTCGCTGGCCTACCCATTCCCGATTCGATGCAAGGCCGCTCGCTCGTCCCGCTGTTGCACGGCGAGACGCTCGCCGACTGGCGCCCCTCCATCTATTATCGCTACTACCACGATCCCGGGCACCACAACACCCACGCCCACCTTGGGGTGCGCACCGCGACGCACAAACTGATCCATTATTGGAAACAGGATGCCTACGAGATGTTCGACCTCACCCAGGACCCGACCGAGCAGCACAACCTGCTCTTTGCCGCCGGGGCGCAGGATCCCGCCATCGCCGCCCAGTTCGCGGAACTGAAGGCGGAAATCGCCCGCCTGCAAAAGGAGTTCGGGGACGACGGCCAATACGCCGCTCCGGCCGACTGGCCGGCCGGCAGCGCCGACGGTCCGTTCACCGCCTCTGAATCCATCGGCCTCAAGACCGTCGCCGAAGCCGTTGCCGCCACCGCTTCCAAATGAACCGCCCATCACGTGTCACCCTGAAATACTAATATGAGTGCAGAACCATGCAGACATGCTGATTTTCTCCAGGGGCTTCGGCTTCTGTCAGTCATCGCGTCGATCGCGGCGCTAGCCGTGCCGAGCCTTTCGGCGGCAGCTGACGAGCTGACGCCGCGCTTGCAGCTGAACTGGGATGATGGCTGGCGCTTTCATCTCGGTGATCCGACCGGGGCGGACGCTGTTCGCTTCGACGACCAACAATGGGAACCCGTCTTGCTTCCGCACGACTGGGCCATCCTTGCTCCGATTGCCAAAAATAATCCCGGTGGCGGCAAAATGGGCTTTTACGGCGGCGGCGTAGGTTGGTATCGGAAATCCTTCGCTCTTCCTCCCGGGGCGGAAGGGAAACGGGTGCGCGTGACTTTCGACGGTGTCTATATGAACGCCGATGTCTGGATCAACGGCCAGGCACTCGGCCGCCGGCCCTATGGCTACGTCAGCTTCGGCCACGATCTCACGCCCTATCTGCACAATGACGGCCGGCCCAACGTCATCGCCGTGCGGGTGGACAACTCCGCGCAGCCGAGCTCGCGCTGGTATACCGGCTGCGGCATCTACCGGCACGTCTGGCTGACGGCCACCGCCGACACGCACATCGCCCCCGACGGGGTGTTCGTCACCACGCCCG
>DAORVZ010000245.1:0-4183 GCA_035434005.1 Lacunisphaera sp. | reverse complement strand
TTTCGGCCCTCGCCGACCCGACGCGGCGCGCTATTCTGGCGCAACTCGCGCTCGAAACCGGTCCAGAACTCCGCCGTCGGACGCTCGGATCGCTTGAGGTGCAGCAGGTCCTCGACGGTAATTTTGGGGCGTTGATCCATGGGAGGCATCGGCTTCAGGCGCGAAGATATTTGCCCAATTCACCCTGCAGGAACTGCTTGGCGTAGTGCAGACGGGAGCGAACCGTTCCTTCGGAGCAGCCCATGACTTCGGCTATCTCGGAGTGGCTGAGGCCATCTATTTCAAAAAGGGTAATCACAGTGCGGTGTGGGATAGACAGTTTTTGAAGCGCTTCGTTCAATTTTTCCTTTAGCTCGTGCAGATAGGTATCCCTGTCTGCTCCATTTTTATCAGTCAATTGATCAAGGACTTGCGTGTTTGTCCCATCTTCAGTTAGCTTCTCCAAACTGAAAAAACTACGCGCCTTATACTTACGGAGGTGACTCAGCGTCGTGTTGATGGCGATTTTGTAAAGCCAAGTGAAGAAGGAGCAATGACCCTGAAACCGGTTGATCGACTGGAAGGCCTTGATGAAGGCGTCCTGGGTCAGGTCAGAGGCATCTTCCCGGTTCGCCGTGAGGTTGTAAACCACCCCAAAGACGCGTTCGCGGTATTTGAGGATCAAGCGATCAAAGGCGGCCACATCGCCCGCTTGCACCAGTTTCACTACTGCGAGATCCGCATCCGCCTCCTGCCGCCGCTCGGGCGAGCTGCTAAGAGTCTTGGTGAACACCCGAGTCAGATTCATGGTGGGAAGGTGAGACTAGGGCCGCACTTGAGCCAAGCAAACGCAAATTATGGTGAAACAACCGCCCCTGAGAGTGCGGCCACCTGCGTCCGCAACATGCCCCCCAGTTGCAGCATGAGTGGAACCGGGGCGAGCCGCGCGTATGGCGCCAACGCCTCGCCAGCCAACGCCAATTCGGCTTCAATGGCCAGCACCACCCCGGTGGCAATGCCCAGCTCCTGCATGCGCTGCCGGCTGGCCAAAAGGCCCAGTGGCTGCCCGCCCCGCATAGCCGTGATGATGGCGGCGCGTTCTCCTTCCGCAACCTGCTCCAGCAACAGCATGAGCGGCAGGGTGAGCTTGCCGGTGGCGAGGTCGGTGCCGAGCGTCTTGCCGATCCGCCCTTCCTCCCCCACGAAATCCACCAGGTCATCATACATTTGGTAGGCGATCCCCAGATGGCGACCGAAGCGATCGGCGGCTTGGGCAAAATCCGTATCCTGTCCCGACAAACGGGCCCCGAGAAAACAGGAAACGCGAAAGAGTTCGGCGGTTTTCAGGTCGATCATGCGCCGGTATTCCGCGAGCGTGATGTTGAGATCACGCCGACGGAGCGTCTGCATGATCTCGCCCGAGCAGACCTTGCGCGTGGATTCGGACACGAGCCGGCAGACCTCCGTGGTGGGAAACTGCGCCGCGATATACAGCGCCTGGGAGAACAGCGCATCACCGAGCAGCACGGCCGCATCCGCGCCGAATTCTCGCGCCGCCGTGCGCCGACTCCTGCGGATTTCGGCGTGATCCATGATATCATCATGCACCAAGGTCGCGAGGTGCACCATCTCGACCACGCCGGCCGCACGCACCAGGTCATCCGGCACCACCCCCACGCCCTGCCAGCCGCTGACAAACACCAGAGTCGGGCGCAGCCGCTTGCCCGTCGTGTCGAGGCAATAGGCCGCCATCCTGCGGATCTCGGGCTCGAATTGTTCCACGGCATCATGCATGAAGCGATCAAGCGCCGACATGTGTGGGCCGACGCACTCAAACAGCCCGGGAATTACCTGCGGTGAAGGTTGCGGTGGGCTGGTGGGAATCACGGCGCTGGCCATCTGCCGGAACCTAGTCCGGTCGCCCCAAATGGCTAACAAATATTGCACGGCGGTCTTGCCATGCACGGAAGCAATCCCATTTCGTGGAGTCATGGGACAGGAAAATCCTTGGTTGCTCGCCGGCCTGTTGGTCGCCGGCGGCGTGGTCGCCAAATGGTGGCTTGATGACTACCTGGCCGCCCGCCAAGGGTCGCCCCGCCCGCAGGCATTTCCGGGTGCCACTCCGGCCAGTGTCCTGACCCTGCTTATTGCGGCCGGTGGCGCGCTGCTCCTGTTGGCGGCCGAAACGGCGGGTGAATACGCGCTCGGTCTGACCGCACAGCAGACATCGATGACCGCATTGTTCGGCCTCTACACCCTAATGGCCGCCTTTGCAGAGGAATTGATCTTTCGCGGTTATCTCGTGGTTGCGAATCGCGGGCGCCCGGCGTTGATCTTCGGCATCGTCGGCGCTTCCCTCGCGTTTGCACTTCTGCATCCGTTCTTGTGGACTTGGCAAGCTGGCACCTGGCACCTGAACGTCAGCGGCAAGGCTTGGTTCAGCACGGCGGCCGTCTTCGCTGGCTCCTTGTGGTTCTACGCTGTGCGCTTCCTCCCCAACAATCCGACCCGCTCGTTGCTGCCATGCGTGGCCGCGCATGTGACGAAAAATCTGGGCGTCTTCGCCATCAAATACGTCCAAGGTTTCGTGAGTGCCTGGTGGTAGGGGCGGGGCAAAAAAAAGACCGGCGGAACTCTCCGCCGGTCAGGCTAAACAGAAAGGGTCGGCCCTTATTTCTTCGCCGGGGCCGTCGGGGCCGCAAAGACATCGGTGCCCTTGGGTGCGCGGAAGCCGGGCAGCTCGTCGCGGGTCATGCCAGTGGCCGTGATGGCGCGGGGATCAAAGACGTCCTCCGGAGCCCCGCCATCAGCCGAGACCGTCTTGGCGGTGATGAAGATCAGCAGGTTGGTGGACACGTTGCTCACGCTCTTGTTGGAAAAGAGGCGTCCCAGGAAGGGGATGCTGCCCAGCACCGGCACCTTGTTGCCGCCGTCGGACTTGGAGTCGGTAATCAGGCCGCCAATGCCCATCGTGAAGCCGTCCTTGAGAGAAACCTGGGTCTTCACCTTGCGGGTGGAGATGATCGGGATGGAAGCGCCGCCGGCGCCGCCGAAGGTGGTGGATTCCGCCTGCTGACTGACCTCGGGCTCGAGGGCCAGTTTGATGACGCCGCGCGCGTTCACCTGCGGGGTGACCTTGAGGATGATGCCGATGGGCTTGTAGGTGAAGCCGGACACCTCGAAGGTGCCGCGCTCACTGTTGTAGTTGTAGCTCGGGATCGGGAATTCCTGGCCGATGTTCAGCACGGCCTCGGTGTTGTTGAGGGTCACGATGGTGGGGTTCGACATCACCTTGGTGTTGGCCTGCGTCTTGAGCGCGGAGATGATGACGTTGAAGTCCGAGGCGGAGAAGACCGCCGTAGCCACGCGCGAGGTGCCGCCGGTGTTGGTCAGACCGAGCAGGCTGCTGACGGCGTTGGAGGCGGTGTTGGAGAGCGTGTTGCTCAAATTGGTCGAGGTGCTACCAGTAGTGGTCGGCGCATTGGTGGTAACAACGCTCTGACCAGTCTGGGCAGGAGAAGCAGTTGTGACCGTATCGATGACATTCGTGCTATTGACCGGGGCTAGCACATCGTTGCTAACGGTGGTGGTAACCACAGTAGTCGTGGGATTGATGGGCGAGGTAGCCGTGGTCACATTCGTCTGAGTGCCGGCGATGGAACTGCCCGCCGTATTGCTGCCAGAGCTCCCGACAGTGGAGGAATTGCTGTTACCAGAGCTAGTCGAGCCGTTGCTGAAAGTCTGGCCACGATCGCGGTTGAAGGACTGGCGAATTCCGCTGACGCCAAACTGCATGCCCTGCAGGGAGGCCCAGTTGACGCCGATGTTGCGGATGTCGCGATCGCTCACCTCGACGAACTTGGACTCGATCATCACCTGGTCGGTGGCCTTGTCGAGCTGCTCAATGATGGTGCGGATGCGGCCCATGCGGGAGGGGCGCTCGGTGATGACGAGGGCGTTGCTCCGCGCGTCGATCACGATCTTGCCGCCACCGGCGGCATCAATGAGCCCGTCGATGGTGGGCTTGATGTCGATGGCCTTGGCGTTGTTGAGGATGAACACCTCGGTCGTGCCGGGCTCGAGCTGCAGGAGCTCGTTGCTGACGATCTTGATGATGCTGCCGTCCTCGATGTAGGTGTAACCCACGGGAGCGAGCACGACCTGGAAGATCTGGCGCCAAGTGACATCGCGGAGCTTGATGGAG
>DAORVZ010000244.1:0-4197 GCA_035434005.1 Lacunisphaera sp. | reverse complement strand
GCGATGCAGTCGGGGGCCTCATACCGGACATTATTTACCCGCGGGTCGACGCGGCGGCCGGCCATCCTTTCGGCCGCGAAAGGACGGCAGAGCTGCGCGAGCCGGGCGGGGGGCAGGGGCTCGTCGCCCAGCCAAGCCGGGCCGCTGTTGGGACCGAGTATGACGGGCATCCGGTCGTGGATGGCCCCGAGTAGGGGATTCGGTGCCGTGGTGACGATGGCAAAGGCGGCGGGGGCGGTCGCGGTCTCCGGTTCCCAGAGCCCGGCGAAAAAGAACGCCGGGCTGGCCGTCAGCGTGAAATAGTGCGGCAGGCGCGTTGAACCCAGTCTTTCCCATTCGTAGAATCCAGTCGCCGGCACCAGGCAGCGGCGGTGCTGTGCTGCGTCGAGGAATGAGTGCTTGGTCAGCAGGGTCTCGGCGCGGGCGTTGGCGAGGAGGAGCGGCTTTTGGGCCGGCGCGCGTGCGGGCAGGAGCAGACCGAAGCTCAGGGTCTCCAGCTTCGCTAGGGAGTGTTTGGTGATGACCGGCACGCGCTGCGTCAGGGCGACATTGAATCGAGGCTCGGTGCCAATCAGATCCACGTTAACGCCTAGATTCGCAGCCTCGACCAAAGTGGCGATGGCCTTCAAATCAGACAGGGCGTAACGAGTGCACATCGGATAACCAATACCCTTCCGATGAAGGGTTTACGCGGATGGTGGACCTTACTGGACTCGAACCAGTGACCTTTTCGATGTCAACGAAACGCTCTAACCAACTGAGCTAAAGGTCCGCGGGAATCGAGGAGTGAACGATTCACGCGGGTCGGTGCAAGGATAATTCGGGCATTCGGTAGAAAGCTGTCAGGAGAATGCGGCGCGAGACGCGGCGACGCTTGAAACCGCGCTATTTCATGTCCATTCGTGCCTTCGATATGTTGCAATCGCTCCGCATCCGCAACCTGGCCCTGCTCGATGAAGTCGAGCTGGACTTCGAGACAGGTTTCACCGCCGTGACGGGAGAGACCGGGGCGGGCAAGAGCATCCTGCTGGGCGCGCTCTCCCTGCTGGCCGGTGCGCGGGCGGACAAGGCTATCATCCGGCAGGGTGCGCCCGCCACCGAGGTAGAGGCGGCGCTCTTCTTCGCGGACAGCCGCCTGCTCGACGCCGCGCTCGCGCGGCTGGATCTGCCGCCGTGCGACGATGGCGTGCTCATTCTCAAGCGTAGCCTGCCGCGCGACAAGGCACCGAGGATTTCCGTCAATGGCAGCATGGCCACGCTCACCGCCCTGCAGGAACTCGGTGAACACTGGATTGATTTCCACGGCCCGGGCGAACCGCGCCGCCTGCTCAAGGAAGATTGCCAGCGCGAGCTGCTCGACCTGTTCGCCAAGAACGATGCCGTGCTCGGGCAATACCAAAAGTCCTACCTTCACTGGCGCGAACTGGTGGGGGAGCACGCGCGCCTGATCGGTGCGGAGAAACTATCCGCCGATCAGATTGATTTTCTCAAGATCCAGCTCGGCAAGATCGAAGCGCTCGACCTGACCGAGGAGGCCATCGCGGAACTCGAGCGCGACTTTCAGCGGCAAAACAGCGCACAGGAGATCATCCAGCTCGCGTCGGGCCTGAGCCACGGGCTCAGCGGCGAGGACGGGGTGCTCGGCCGGCTCTCGGCCATCCTGCGTGAGGCGCGCCAGCTGGAATCGCTGGACGAGGCCAGCAAGCCGCTGGCCGACCGCCTGCAATCGGCGGCGGTGGAGCTCGGCGACCTCGACGCGGAGTTCTCGTCGCTGGCGTCGTCGCTAAACTTTGATCCCGAGCAGGCCGACATGCTGCAAGGGAAGATGAATTCCTGGCTGGAGCTGAAGCGCAAACACGGGGCCAAGATCGAGCTGGTGATCGCGGCGCGCGACGAGATGCGCCGGCGGCTGGAGGTGCAGAGTGATGTCGAGGGATCGCTCGCGAAACTGGAGAAGCAGGTTGCCGACGCCCTGAAGTCGGCGAGGAAGGCCGCTGCCGAGCTGCGCGCCACCCGCGAGAAGGCCGCGCTGCAACTTGCCAAGACCGCGAGCAAGGTCATCGTCCAGCTCGGGTTCAAGAAGGCGGATTTCCGCGTGTCGCTCACCCCGCTGCCGGAACTCGGGCTTCATGGCGATTGCGGCGTGGAGTTCCTGTTCTCCCCGAACGTCGGCGAGGCACCGCTGCCCTTGCACCGCATCGCCTCGAGCGGCGAGCTCGCGCGCGTGATGCTGGCCCTGAAGGCCGTGCTGGCCGAGATCGACGATGTGCCGCTGCTGGTGTTCGACGAGGTGGACGCCAATGTCGGCGGCGAGATCGGGCGGATTGTCGGCGAGAAGATGGCAGACATCGCCGAGCGCCACCAGGTGCTATGCGTCACGCACCTGCCGCAGGTGGCGGCGCAGGCTGCGAATCATTTTGTCGTCACGAAGGACCAGAGCGGCGATCGGGCGTCGGTTAGGATCGAGCCGATCCACGGAAACCGCAAGGTGCGGGTGGGCGAGCTGGCCCGCATGCTCGGTGACCGCAACGCGAAGAGCGCGGTGGCCCACGCCGAGGAATTGCTCAAGGAGTAGGGCGATGATTGGGCTGTAGGAGGGGCTTTACGCCCCGATCTGATTGCGCGCGCGCTTGTCAGGGCATTAAGCCCCTCCTACAGGAAATACGTTTCAAGCCGCCGTCCGGAAGCTCCGCCACTTCGCGAGCGGGAGCTGGGCGAGGGCGATGATGGCGACCTGGCTTAGGACAAACGCGAGCAGCCAGTAGAAGGCGGCGTCCATGAAACCGTAGCTGTGGAGGCCGACGCCGAGCATGTTGGTGCCGAACCAGCTCCAACTCGTGATAATGTTGCCAAAGAGGGCGAGGCACATGAGGCCGCGTTGCTTCACGAGCCCGCCCCAGCGGGCGTGGAGGATGACGGCGTTCCAGAGGACAATCATGACCGCGCCGTTTTCCTTAGGATCCCAGCCCCAGAAGCGGCCCCACGACTGATCGGCCCAGATGCCGCCGAGGACGGTGCCGATGAGGCTGCAAAGCGTGGCGAAACACACGATGCCGTAGACCATTCTGGCCAGGGCGTCGGCAGTGTCCCGGTCGAGGGAGCGCGTGAGCACGCCGCGGCACACATAGATGAGTGCGAGGAAGCCGGCGAGGAAGGTGGCGGCGTAACCGATGGTCACGACGACGACGTGGGTCGCGAGCCAGAGGTTGGTGTCGAGCACCGCGCGCATCATCTCCAGGGTGTCGCCACTGAGTGAGAGGTGGTGGGCGATGAGGAGGGTGACGAAGCCGATCACGCCGGCGGCGACGGAGCCGATGGCGTTGCGATAGGTTTGCTCGAGGATCAGGCACAGCCCGACCGAACCCCAGCCGACGAAGAGCGCGGAGGAATAGAGATTGGTGACGGGTGGGCGGCCTTCGAGCCACATGCGGGTGGCGATGCCGATGGTAGTCGCGAGGAAAGCCAGCAAGGTGAGGTAGAAGGCACTCCGGCCAAGGAGGGCGGGCCATCTGAGCCAGGAAAGAAGCGCGAGCAGGAACGCGAGCGCGTAAAGCTGCATGCTCTTGTAGAAGGGTTCGGCGGCGTTGAAGCGCGTCTCCACATCACCTTTCGCCAGTTGCGGGCCGAAGCGCTGGCCGAGTTGCCCGCGGAAGAGGCGGACTATCTCGTTGAACTGGCCGGCCTCACGCCCGCGCCAGGCGCTGCCTAGAGCGGCGTAGGCCATGACATTGGGGTTCAGGCGCTGGGTTTCAAAGGTCTCGAGCAGCGCGTGGCCGGCGGTCCGCCAGGCGGTCGGACTCGGTTCGCTAGCGTCAGGCGGGATGGTGAGCAGGTAGCCGTGCTTGTCCATGATGTCGTAGCGTTCGGCGGCGGCCAGCAGGCTCTGGAAAGCGGCCTCATCGTGAGGTTCGCCTTTCTGGCGGGCGCGAACGGCGGTGATGCCGGCAGCCAAGCCTTGCTGAAAGCGGGTGATTTCGGCCAGAAACCCGGTGGAGTCGGGCAGTTGCACACTGTGTTTGAGGCGCTGGTAGAGCATGACGCGATCACGCAGCTGCACGACGGCCTTCTGGAAGCTGGTGCGGAGTTGTGGATCGATGGGCTCGGCCATTTGGGCCTGGCGATCAAGCTCGGCCAGCTTTGGCGCGAGCTGTTTGAAAGAAAAGCGGGTGCGGGTGCCGGGCACGAGCGACAGCGCCA
>DAORVZ010000243.1:0-4230 GCA_035434005.1 Lacunisphaera sp. | reverse complement strand
GGCGCATCCCTTCGCGGGCAAAGAGGAGTTGATCTTTTTCAGTTCGTAGCTCCGTGGCCCGCGCGCGGAGGTCAGCGCCGAACACCTCCACCCCGCCGGCCTCGACCGTCTGGAGGCAATGGCGGAGTTTTTTCGCTGCAATATCAAGGCGCGCCTGGATCGAGCCGAGTTCGGCGACGAGCGTGGAACGCTCCTTGGTCTTGACCGACCTCAACACCGGCCCGGTCACCGACGCCGTCACCTATGAGCTGACGCCACCGCTGGCCGCACCGGCTCCCTGACCGGGCAGCCGGTCACTGGTCGGCCACCTGGCCGGCGTGCTCTTCGCGCAGGAGCCGCAGCTTCTGCTCCACGCGTGTGCGCACCCGGGCGGCGCGAATCCGGCGGAGCCAGCCTTGAATGTCCGACCAGCGCAGGCCTTTCAATTCGGTCTCGGGTAGACGGCCGCTCAGGCGGCTGCGACTCACGGCGGCAAAATAGGCGAGGTCAAACAAGGACTTCTCCGCTGAGGCGACATACCCGCCTAGGTCCGGCACAAAATCGTAGCCCGTGAAAAGTGCGGGGGTGACATGGTGGAGACGCACCTGGACACCCGCCACTTTCATGGCGGCCGGCCGGCCGAGCGTGACGCCGAAATGCGTCTCGGGAAACTGCTGGATGCGACCATGATGGCGCAGCGCCGACCAGCCTGACAGGTAGGCCTCATAAGGACTGGCCACTGCCGCCACCAGCGCAGCCGGCTCTCGCGCCGCGGAACCCACCAGCCATTCACCGGGCTTGATGCGCGTGACCAGGCCTTCCAAGGCCAGGCGCCGCAAGGCCATCGATGCGGTGGCAACGGACAGCCCGGCCAACTGGGCGGCCGACCGGGTGGTCACCTGCCGTTGGCTGGAGATTTTTTGATAGAAGGAAAGAGTGGTCATGACGCGGGGAGAGGAGGCAATGCGGCGGTCAAATCCTGCCGCACCTGCTCCTTCATTTGGCTCCAGGCTTCCTCGGTCCCGTAGTAGGCGGCGAGGTCGGCCGAGAGGAAGGGAATCACTTGGTCCAGAAACATCGCGAAGGTGATGGTCGCAAGCTGCTCCAGTGCTTTTTCAACCAAGGCGGACGGCGCCTCACGGCCGGCCGCGGCCTGGGCGGAAAGCAGTTGGAGATCGAACACGTCGCGGGCTTGGGCGTAGCGCCGGGTCGCGAGTGCGTTGATCTTTTGCCGGTAGGCGGCCGGCGACAGGTATTGGGGAAAAAGGAAGGGAGCCATCTGATGCTCACCGAGGATGGCGGCGGCCGGGGGCGACACGCGATTAACGTCAAACCCGTCCTCCTTGCGGCGGAAGAATTCCAAGCGGGTGGCCGTGGCCCGGCCCTCAAAGACCACGTCGAATTTCCAGCGCTGGCAAGTTGCGGTCTGCTTGTCATCGTTGGGCTCGCTCAAGCCGATGCCGGCGGCGGCCAGCTCGGCCACCAGCGGCCGGGCCTTCAGCGTCTTGTTGACGTTCTTCTGGAGCGTCGCGACGGCGACAATTCGGGCGTCAAAATCCATGTCCTCCGACAGCCGGGGGCTGCCGTGATAAAGGCGCAGGTTCACCCCGCCCTTGAGGCAGATCGTGCCAGGGCTGACCGTGCTCGTGAAATGCTTCAGGAACACGAGGTGAAAGCGTTCGACTGCCTGTCTAGGTGTCATGTCGTTTAGTTCACACCGAGTTTAACCACTCGCAATAGAAAAATCATTGGATTTAGCGTATATGGACTTATCTGAATAAGCCCATAACAGCACAAAAGCTACCCGAGCCTAGGTATATCGGACGCAAACCAATCCAGTTTAGGCCTATGAGGTTAGAATAACGGCTAAAACAGCCCGGAATCCATCCCGCAAATGCCTTACAGGATCACCTGCAAATCACTCACCGGGCGGTCCAACCAAGCCGGGCCTCAATGGCTCTTCTATATACCGTATCCACCTGCCGGGGAGTGCGCCGAACATATTGCTCCGCCACGTCGCGTTCCGCACCAGCCAAGCCGTCTAAATGCAGCAACACTTCGTCAACCGTAGGCACCCGTCCGGCCTGCCCACCGAATTTCGGGGCCAAGGCGGTCCAAACCACATGACTGACTCCGGCCGCGGCCGTCCAAGCCGCGAGACCGGGAATGGTTGGGACCTCCGCATCGCCCTGTGACCAAGCGCCAATGTCCAGATTGATCCGGTGCGCGGAAATACCCTCACGCAGGGCCAGCCGGGCCCGGGCTTCCATCAGGGTGCCGACCGCCATGAAACACCATAGGCTCGGCACGAGGGGAAACCTGCCACCCAGGACCAGGGTGATCCGCTTGTCGCGCGATTCCCGCAGGAATTCCACGCGCACCAGCGGGCCGTCAGGCGACCAACCGCCGCGCATCGGCAAATCGCGCGGGGTCCCACACAAGGGAACCCCAGCCCAGGCAGGCAATGGATGCAGCGGGGTTCATCGGGCTAGAATTGGCGCGGCGTGCGCGCGGCAGCGTCGAGCCGGCGATGCAGGAACGACGCCATGGTCAGCAGGTCGACGGCATCCTGCTCGGAGACGTTCCAGTGAATCCGCGGGGCGTGCGCCGTGGGATTGCGGAAGGTGCTGAACACGCCGAGGGCCAGATTCATGAGGCCGGACTGCTCGCTTTTCTCGGAGTCGTTGCGGAGGGCGTTGAAGGCCAGGAAGGGCATCCCGGCTTGCCCGAGGGACAGGGCCTTCGTGGCGAGTTCACCACCGTCGCCGGTGAGTCCCGTCTTGTCGCGAATTTTCTGGGAGACGCTCTTTGTCGCCTCCAGCACGGCATGGAAGTAATCGTCCTTCACGAGTTCGGCGGTGCAGAACTTCAACACATCGCCGTGCACTTGCCGTCGCAGGAGTTCATTGCGCATGTCCGCACAACGCGGGCTTGGCTGGGCCGAGTCAAATTTTTCGTGGTTTTCTGTTTCTTCAGCCGGGCGCGGCGTTTTCTGAGGGGCTGGTGAAGGGTTGGGGGCGGGGTTGGGGGCGATCCGTCCGCCGGTCTCGCGGCCCTGCTTCGCACCCGCCCCGGGTGCTGGCCGCTCGCCGGGCACTAGGGTAACATTGTATATAAATCCTCTTAGAAAAAGGACCGCTGATCTCCTCACTGGCAAAACTTTCACCCCCGATTCCGATTCGGAACCGGCATTTGCCGCCTCGGTGAAGCAAATGAATCAAATCAAATGGCCCCCAAACGGGTTCCTGGCCGGGTGATTTGCTTCAAGACTTTGACCCGAAACCGTGTTTCCCTCTGAGAAAACCACCCGCCTGGATCAAATGGTTGTAGGTTCGCCACCATAACGGGCAGCCAATGAGGTCCAGCAACTTACACGTTGTTGGGCCTCTCCATTTGCAGATGGTTGAATTATCGATCCGATCTGTCCGTTTTCGGGGTCCACTCCAGGCCGATCAGCCGAATGCCCCAAGTTGACGCTGTCGCTTTGTTTGTGCCACGTTTGGCCGCGCCCCCCCGGCCCCATTGGCCCAACTATCCATGACCTTGCGAGATCAACATGTGCTCATCACCGGAGGCTCCAGCGGCATCGGCCTGGCACTCGGCCAGCAGGCCGCCGCCGCCGGAGCCCGCGTGAGCTTGGTCGCCCGCGATCCCGCCAAACTCGCCAGCGGCCGCGCCGCCATCCGCGCGGCCGTCCCGGGCGGTGCCGAGGTCGTGACAGTCACCGCCGATGTGTCCATCGAAGCGGAAATCCTTGCCGCCCTGCAGGCCGCGGAGAAAGTGCATGGCCCGGTGGAAGTGCTCATCACCTCTGCCGGGGTCGCGCGCCCCGGCCATTTCACGGAAGTCCCGGTGTCCGTCTTCGAGCGCACGATGGCGGTTAATTATTTCGGCACCCTCTACCCGCTCAAGGCCGTGGTGCCGGCCATGCGCCGGCGCGGTCACGGTGCCGTGGTGCTCATATCCTCCGGCGCCGGGCTCGTCGGGCTCTTCGGCTACACGCCCTACGCCCCGAGCAAGTTCGCGCTGCGCGGTCTCGCCGAGGCGCTGCGTGGCGAGTTGAAGGATACCGGGGTGAGCGTGACCATCGTTTACCCGCCCGACACCGACACGCCGCAACTCATCGAAGAGAACCTCACCAAGCCCGTGGAGACCAAGGCGCTCACGGCCGCTGGCGGTCTCTGGACGGCGGAGGCTGTGGCACGGGTGACGCTCGCGGGCGTGCAACGCGGCCGTTTCGCCATCACTCCG
>DAORVZ010000242.1:0-4248 GCA_035434005.1 Lacunisphaera sp. | reverse complement strand
CCAGGGTCGCCCGGTTGCGGAGGGAGACCGCCGAGCCGCCGTTGGACGAGCCCGAGCTGATGTTGCCATTGTCCGACCCGATGTTGTTCGCGCCGTAGAAATAGGGCGAGGTTTTCTTGAGGACGGCCAGGAGGTCGGTCTGCACGCCCGAGTTCTGGATATCAACGGAGCTGATGATGCTGACCGGGATGGCCGGGGTGTTGGCCGCGATCGGGATAAGCGAGCCCGTGACCGTGTAGGTCTCCAGCTTCAGGGTCTCATCTTTCTTGTCGGTCGCCGGCGTCTGGGCAAAAGCGGCCGAGGCCGCGAACAGGGAAAGCCCGGCGCCAACCAGCGCCAAGGGCTTCCGTAGGTAACTTACGGAGCTATTGTTCATAGTTCTAGGGTGTTGTAGGTGTAAGAAACCACCGTAACTGGCTAATTTCTTGCGACGAAAGGTGCAATTCCCACGCCAGTATTCAATCCCAATTTCAAGAAGTTTCTCCTTATTTATTAGTCAGGAATCAATTGCCCTGTAAAAAAGGGCGGCCCGTTGCCGGGCCGCCCTTGAGAGTGAGTAAGCGAGGATCGCTTAGAACTTATACTTGGCCTCGACGAACATCAGGCGGCCGATCGCACCATAGGTGGCGATGTCGCCGTTGCTGTTGGTGTCGGTGCCCTTGTTCATCGGCAGGCCCTCGTTCAGCACGTTCTGCGCGCCGACGCGGACGGTCAGGCCGCTGAGGAAGCGGTAATCCGAGCCGAAGGTGTAGCTCGCGGAAACGTCGAAGGAGTGATAAGCCTCGACGTGGTCGTCGGAGGCAGCGTCAACGCCAGGACCGGCCGGGATGCCGCTTTCATCGGTGGTGGACGGGATGTAGGTCCAGCCGAGGGTCGCGTTCCACTTGCCACGGCTCCACGCCGCGCTCGTGTAGGTCTGCCACTCGGGAGTCGTGCCATTGAAGCTGCTGGTCAGGCCGACGGTCTCATACGGGGCCACGTCCGGCAGGGTCTGAACCTGATAGGAGTTATACCAGGCACCGGCGAGGGAGAAGTCAAACTTGCCCAGGGCGTCGGAGTTCCAGGTATACTGAACCTTCAGGTCGATACCGGAGAGATCGACTGCGGCGATGTTGGTCAACCTGTCGGTCACATAGATGTTGTCGATGGACGAGCTGCCGATCTGGCCGGCGGCCGTGATGGGCGCACCGTTGTCGAACTGCGTCGGGTCACCATTGGGTCCACGGCGGACAAAACCGACGTAGGGCGACGCGGTGCCGAGCAACTCGACGCTCTGGAGGATGGTCTCGTTGCCGATCGAGGAGATCAGGTCCGTCTGCGCGATGTCGAAGTAGTCCATCGTCACAGAGAAGCCCTTGACGGCCTTCGGCGAGTAGACGAAGCCGAAGGTGTAGCTCTTCGAGCGGGCGGCCTTCAGGTTCGGGTTGGAGCCGGAACGGGAGTTGGCCTGACCCGTGATGTTGGAGCCACCGCCGAGACGCTGCAGCTGGAGGGCGCTGGTGAAGCCGGCGCCACCGGGCCCGAACAGGTTGAACAACGTGGGGGCGGCGAAGGACTTCGAGTAGGTGCCGCGGATGGCGAACTGGTCGTCCACCGGGAGCCAGCGGAAGGAGAACTTCGGCACGAGCGGGTCGTCCGTATCGCTGTATTTTTCCTTGCGACCGGCGGCGGTCAGCTCGAGGAGGTTGGCGCCGCTCACCTTGTGGTCGCCGCCGAAGATCGGCACGCGGACTTCCGCGAACACAGACTTCACATCGCGACCCGAGTTGAAGGGATCGAGGGTGGTGCCGGAATCCCAGCCGAAGGTCTCCGACTGGCTGTTGCGGTCGGCGGTCTGGTTGAGGGTCTCCGTGCGGTATTCGACGCCGGCAGCGAAGCCGAGCTCGCCACCGGGGAGGTCGAAGAGCTTGCCCGTGAGGCGGGCATCGTAGGTGGTCAGGGTGGACTGCGCGGTGCCGAGCGCGGTGCCGAAGAGGCCGGAAGCGGCCACGGCGCCAGCCGCCTGCTCGCGGGCGAAGTAGTTGATCGAGCCGTTGGCGGTCACGATGCCACGGGTCGCGGTGCTGACCACGCCCTCGTTGCGGTATTGCTGGTTGACGATGTTCTTGTTGGCGGCCGTTTCCCAGGTGAAGCCCTCGCCAAAGGTGCCTTTCGCCCCGACGACACCGCGGATGCTGGTGGTGTCATAGAAATACTGGCGGGGGTTGTTGAGGAAGCGGTTGCGGGCCGTCACGGCGACGTCAAACGGGTTGAGCGCGTAGGCCGCGCTGGCCGAGTAGCTCGTGGGCTGGGCGTTCAGCTGCGAGAACGTGTTGGTCATCGTGTAGAGCATGTCGCCAAACAGGGTGACATTCTCGTTCCACTTGTGGTCAAAGTTCAGCGTGACGCTCTTGCGCTCGTTGCCGATCACCAAGGTCGGGTATTGGGACAGATCGAAGGAATACTGACCTTCCGAGCCCAGGCCGCTGATGAGGTTGCTGCTGTTGGGGATCAGGATGTAGGTGCCGTTGGCCACCAGTTGAGCCGCTGACAGTTTCGGGCCGGCCGGCGGGGCATTGAGGCCCGGCTTGAGCACGTAGAACTGGCTGCCGATATTGACCACGCCGGCATAGGAGGCGGTGCCATAGATCGGGGAGCTGAAGCTGCGCTCATACTGCTTCATGGGATCCTGCATATACCACTCGGCGGCGAGGGTGATGCTGGTCTTGTCCGTGCCCGTGCCGCCGACGAGTGAGAACTTGCGCTCTGCCCACTTGCCCTTGTTGTCGGAGAAACCGTAGTGGCCGGACATCTCGAAGCCCTTGTAGTCCGACTTCAGGATGATGTTCACCACGCCCGAGACGGCGTCCGTGCCGTAGATCGCGGAGGCGCCGTCCTGCAGGATCTCGATGCGCTCGATGGCCCCGACAGGGAACAGGTTGACGTCCACGTATTGGAAGCCACCCGAGGCCAGGATCGGCGCGTAGGACACGCGGCGACCGTTCAGGAGCACGAGGGTTTGGGTGTTGCGGAAAGCCACCTGTGAACCGCCACCGGTCGCGCCGCTGGAGACGTTGGCGTTCGTGTTACCCATGTTGCCGTTGCCGGTGAACTGGGGGGCCGCCTTGCGGAGGATTTCCATCACGTTGGACGTCACCCCGGTGTCTTCGATCGCCTTGGAATCCAAGACCGTGACCGGAATGGCCGTAGCGGCACCGGCCAGCGGAATGTAGGAACCGGTGACGATATACTTCTCGAGTTTAACGGTGTCGTCCGCCGGAGCGGCCGACTGGGCAAAAGCGGCCTTGGCCGCGAACAAGGAAAGCCCGGCGCCAAGCAGCGCCAACGGCTTCCGTAGACTTACGGAGCTATTGTTCATAGTTTTAGGTGTGGTGTGTTGGTAGGAAACTATCCGTAACCGGCTAATTTCCTGCGGCGAGTAGACCTATGCGAGCGACGAACAGCAATCTCCTATTTCGGAATTGTAAAAAAATACGACCACTTCTCCATTTATTCTCTATTATATGAATATGAAATATTAACAAAATAATTAGACCCAGCTAAGGCCTCACTTATAATTCAACTTACGCTATATGCCGTATGACATTTCCGTCAGAATCCATCTCTTCGCTATATGCCGTATGACATTTCCGTCAGAATCCATCTCTTCGCTATTAGATATGACACAGCTACCCGGATAGAAGGCCACACGTGAAGGAGCGGACTTTCACGATCACAGACCCAACGCCAAGGGGCCGAGCCGCCGAGCAACGGCCCTTGCGCGACAAAGCAGCTACATGATGCCAACCGGTTGACTCAGTATCTGCCCGCACCAACCTCCTGCGCTATGCCGACTCCGTTTGATACCCCTCGCTCCAGCTGTGCAGGCCACGCCCTCATCCTGGCCGCCGTCGCGTGTTTTCCCATTTGCCTATCGGCGGCAACGCCACCGGTCGTCCCCGTGGAATCCTTCTTTGCCGAACCTGAAATCCGCTCGGTGCAAGTCTCGCCCGATGGCAACCAGGTCGCCTTTCTCACCACCCTGGCCACCGGCAAGGTCGGGATCGCCTTGATGCACCTCGCCAGCGGCAAAATTGAGCCGCTCGTCGGAGCCAAGGACGAAAACTACGAGGGCTTTTTCTGGAAAAACAATGACTGGATTGTTTTCGGGGGAGATATCGGCGGCAATGAATCGAACGCCCTGCGTTCCATCAGCCTCAAAAAACGCAAGGTGATCGCGCTGGCGGATTCCTACGATGAACGCTTCGC
>DAORVZ010000241.1:0-4260 GCA_035434005.1 Lacunisphaera sp. | reverse complement strand
GGTCGAGTACTTCGTCAGCTACTACGACTACTACCAGCCCGAGGCCTACGTGCCGTCGAGCGACACCTTCATCGAGAAGGATTCGTCGATTAACGAGGAGATCGAGCGCCTTCGCATCGCCACGACCAGTTCGCTCGTGAGCCGGCGCGATGTGATTGTGGTGGCCAGTGTCTCGTGCATCTACGGCCTTGGCTCGCCCGAGGATTTCTCGGCGATGCGCATCGCGCTGGCCCGCGGTGGTAGTTTCAACCGCAACAAATTCCTCGAGCGGCTGGTCGAGAACCTCTACGAGCGGAACGATTACGAGCTGAAGCGCGGCGCCTTCCGCGTGCGTGGCGACACCGTGGACGTGATGCCCGCCTACCTCGAACACGGCCTGCGGGTGGAGTTCTTCGGCGACGAGATCGAGGCGCTGACCGAATTCGAGCCGGTCAGCGGCGCCGTGCTGCGCAAGATCGACCAGTTCGACCTCTATCCCGCCAACCAATACGTGACGACGAAGGGCCGGCTCGACCATGCCATCGCGGCGATCAAGGCCGAGCTCGACGATCGCGTGGGCTTCTTCGAGAAAAACCAACAATACCTCGAGGCCCAGCGGATCCGGATGCGGACGAACTACGACCTAGAGATGCTGCAGGAGATGGGCTTTTGCAGCGGCATCGAGAACTACTCGGCGCACCTCACCGCCCGGAAGCCAGGCGACCGGCCGTTCTGCCTGATCGATTTCTTCCCGAAGGACTTTCTGCTGATGGTGGACGAGAGCCACGTGAGCATCCCGCAGATCGGCGGCATGTATAACGGCGATCTGGCGCGCAAGAAGACGCTCGTGAACTTCGGCTTCCGTCTGCCCTCGGCGCTCGACAACCGCCCGCAGAGCTTCGCCGAGTTCCAGTCCATCACCGGCCAGACACTCTATGTGTCGGCCACGCCGGCTCCGTTCGAGCTGGAACGATCGAAGGTCATCGCCGAGCAGGTTATCCGTCCGACCGGCCTGCTCGATCCCGAGATCACGCTGCGGCCCACGAAGGGCCAGGTCGAGGACCTCATCGGCGAATGCCGCAAGGCGGTGGAGCAGGGCGAGCGCGTCCTCGTGACCACGCTGACGAAGCGGCTGTCCGAGGACCTGACCACCTTCATGCGCGAGTCGAAGATCCGGGTCGAATACCTGCATTCCGACATCGACGCCTTAGAGCGCGTCGAGATCCTGCGCAACCTGCGGCAGGGCAACTTTGACGTGCTCATCGGCATCAACCTGCTCCGCGAGGGTCTTGACCTGCCCGAGGTGGCGCTTGTCGCCGTGCTCGATGCAGACAAGGAGGGCTTTCTGCGCAGCGCGACCAGCCTGATGCAGACAGCCGGCCGCGCCGCGCGGCACGAGAAGGGCCGGGTCATCTTCTATGCGGACGTCGTCACTGGCTCTATCCGGCGCACGGTGGATGAAGTCACGCGCCGTCGGGCCAAGCAACTGGCTTACAATGCCGAGCACGGCATCACCCCGCGGAGCGTGAAGCGCGGCGTCCAGGCCAGCCTGCATACCTACGATGGCAGCGGGCTGGAGAGGGCGGTAGCCGTGGGCGAATCGGACGATGACGTGGCGGCGGTCATTGCTGAACTGGAGGAGGAGATGCAGGCAGCGGCCAACAAGCTTGAGTTCGAGCGTGCCGCCCTGTTGCGCGACCAGGTCAATGCGCTTAAGTCGGGCGAGCGGCTATTGCCGGCCAAGAGCGGCTCGTATCGGCGGAAACCCACGAAGGGGCGGTAACTGCCGGTGCAATGCCCCACGCACTCTGCGGAACTTACTCGGGCTGCGAGTCGGCCCCGTTGTCGCCCTGCCGGCACTCGTTCATGACGCGCAACCAGATCTCGCGCAGGTCGAAAAGCCGAGGCAGGGCATAGGCACGGTAGCGCAGTGCGACCGGGGCCGCGGTGACGTCGGCCTGCCCAAGCCGGGCCATAGTCAGATTCAATTCGTGCAATGCGCGTTTAAAGAAACAGACGGCGAGGGTGTAGTCGCCCATCTCCAGGGCTTGGACCGCCTGCAGGGCATGTTCGCTGCCGCGGTAAAGCAGGGCCTGCAGCGAAATCCCGAGGGCGGCGGGCACACGATCAGGTTGCGCGGCGATGCGCTCCCAATGGGCCAGCAGGCTGACATAGAGTGCGCGGGTCGAAATATAAACGGGATTGCGATGCAGGGTGTAGGGATCCCATCCGCCGGCAAAAAGCTCCTCCGGTTCTAACTCCTCATCCGCATTGCCGGGCTGCTCGGCCATCTCCCAGCCCATCCGTCTGGCGGCCTCGTCGATCCGATCAAGCGCGGTGGGTATCTGGTCGTAATGCTTGATGTATTGGTGGACGGCAGCTTCCTGCGTCCCGAGGTATTTCTGCCAATCCAGCTCGGTCCAGGCGAGTTCCCCGCGATCATCCCAGTCGTTTTCGAACAACCCGTCGGAATCAGAATTGGTCATGAATGAAGGTGCCTTGCGGCTTCATCCCGACAGTGCTTAGACCATGCTTGCTGGCAAATGAAATTCCCACCCTGGGCATTGAGGTTGGGGTTGAGTAGCGCCGGTGGGGCGTTTTTCTGAGGATATGACGGAAGTGCATCATGCCACGGTCTTCTTCACGGGTCGCGTGCAGGGCGTGGGGTTCCGTTACCAGGCCTTGCAGGTGGCCAAAGGCTACGAGGTGGCAGGCTTGGTCATGAACCTGCCGGACGGTCGCGTGCAGATGGAGGCGGAGGGCGCGGTGGCTGAGGTGGACAATTTCATCGCCGCTGTTCAGGAGCGGCTGGAGGGTTTTATCCGAAAGACAGAGCAGAAGTCCGTGACAAGGCAGCCACAATACTCGGGCTTCAACATCCGATGAATGTGATGACCACCGCCACCCCAGCTGTCGAATTGCTGTCTTTCGCAAAAAGCTACCGTCTTGGCTGGATTAAGGGACCATGCCCGGCGGTGCAGGCGCTCACCTTGCGATTGGCGCCGGGCCAGGTGCTTGGCCTCCTCGGGCCCAACGGCTCCGGCAAGAGCACCACGCTCAAGGCACTGGCCGGATTGCTCATGCCAACCAGCGGGCAATGCCGTATTTTCGGGCAACCAGCCGGCGGTGATGCGGCGCGGGCCCTGATCGGGTATTTGCCAGAGGCGACGCGATTTTCGCCCCATCTGAGCGGTCGGGAGTTCCTGCACTTTTGCGCCGGGCTCAGCTCAATGGATGGAGAGGCTGCCCGGCAGCGGGTGGATGAGGTGCTGGCCTGGAGCGGTCTGAAAGGGGCAGGCGAGCAAAGGCTCGCCACCTATTCCAAGGGCATGGCACAGCGGATCGGGCTGGCGCAGGCGATCCTGCACGATCCTGCGCTCGTGCTATTGGACGAGCCGGCCAGCGGCTTGGATCCCGAAGGCCGTCTGGCGCTCAATGTCCTGATCCGCGACCTCGCTGCGCGCGGCCGAACCGTCGTATTCAGTTCGCATCTGCTGGACGAAGCTGCGGCGCTGTGCGATCGCATTGCCCTTCTGGCCAAGGGGCGGCTGTTGGCTGAGGGCACGCCCGAGGAGTTGCTGGGCGTGGGGATAGAAAGAATACCACAGGCTTCGCGGCTGGAAACGCTGTATTTGGAAAAACTGCATCAACATGCCTGACGCCCGTCACGCCGGACCAATCGCATCCGCGCGCCGCCTGCGGTTGCTGGCCGGGCACACCCTGGGTGAGGCGCTCCGCATGAGGCTTGCGCTGCTGACAGGCGTCGCCGCAGTCCTGCTGCTGCTAGCGGCGCGCTGGCTCCGAGAATTCAACTTCGGTATGGCCGAGCTGCCCATGCTGGGGGAGTTCGGGCTTGGTGCGATGGGCTTGTTGGGCACGGTGCTGGCCGCGCTGGCTACCGCGCACCTGATTTTCAGCGATTTTGCGGGCGGTGCGGCAGCGTGCGTGCTGACGCGGCCGGTGCGGCGCTGGGAATATGTCGCGGGGAAATACGCAGGGATCGCGGCGCTCCTAGCATTGTTCACCGTTGCACTGGGAGCAATGCTGGCTGGCCTGCTGGCGTGGCGGAGCAATCAGTTGGGCGTCCCGCCAGCGGCGTGGCCGATCCTGCTCAGCGCCTGTGCGTTGCAATGGATGAAGTTCACCCTGGTCGCGGCGATGACACTGTTGGTCTGCACCTATGCAAGCACAGCGCTATTTGCGAGTGTGGCTGGCCTGATGCTGGCGGTAATCGGGCATCTGCGCTCAATCACGGCGGGTGGGATGCTGGACTGGCTAAGA
>DAORVZ010000240.1:0-4260 GCA_035434005.1 Lacunisphaera sp. | reverse complement strand
ATGGTCGGGGCGATAGGATTCGAACCTACGACCTCCTGGTCCCAAACCAGGCGCTCTACCAGGCTAAGCTACACCCCGTTGACCGCTGGCATGGGACGCGTTGGAGTGGCGGGTGTCAATGATGGGTTCCCAAATCCGGCAAAGACACCACGCGGCACGTCCGGCCAAAGGGTTGGGAGGATCAACAAGCACAAAAACTGCGCATAAATGCTTCTTGCCTCATGGCGGAAACCGCCCGTATATACGGCCCCTCAATCTCTTAAACAAATGGACACTCTTTCTCGCGACAGCAATAGCTCCGGCAGCATCTTGCCTCTCGTTGGCGTGATCGCCGGCGGTCTCGCTCTGGTTCTCTCAGCCACGGCCCTCTTCAAGCTCGCCACGCTCCAAAAATCCGTGGCCGCCCATGACGAGGCTATCAACAAGATACCCTCCATCGAGGCATCGGTCAGTGCCGCCGCCGCCAAGGCCGACGCCGACATCAAGGGCCTGCGCACCGGCATCCAGACGGCCTTGGATCAAGTCGGCAATGAGATCGGCACGATCAACGCCAAGCTCACCAAGATCGAGGAGGCTATGAAGAAGCCCGCTCCCGCCGCCGGCAAGGCTGGCGGTGGCGCCGCTCCGACCGGCGTGCTGAACGCCGACGGCACCTACTCCGTCGCCCCGGGTGACACCCTCGCCAAGATCGCCCGGAAGTTTGCCACGCGCATTGATTCTCTCGAAGCGGAGAACCCCGGTCTCGACCCGACCAAGCTGAAGGTCGGCCAGAAGGTTCGCATCCCAAAGAAGTAAGCTTAGCGCATCAATCCCCCTTGCCTCCAGACCTCGTGTCGCGGAGGCATTTTTTTTGCCATGTCTGAACAACCGCCGTCTCCACAGCGCTGGAAGAGACTGGGCTCCCGTGAGGTCGCGCGCACGCGGATCTTCAGTGTGGAGAGCGTGGACTTCCACCACCCCAAGCGGGCGAAGCCACAAGATTTTTTTGTCATCAGCGCACCGGACTGGGTGAACGTGGTCGCGCTGACGCCGGACCACCAGCTCGTGCTCGTGCGCCAGTTCCGCTACGGCACGGATGATTTCTCCGTGGAGATTCCCGGCGGCGTGATTGACGCGGGCGAGGATCCCGTGGCGGCCGGGGTGCGCGAGCTGCGCGAGGAGACCGGTTATGTCGGCACTTCCGCACGGCTGCTCGGCCGTGTGCATCCGAACCCGGCGATGCAGAACAACCGCTGCCACCTCGTGCTCGTCGAGGGGGCGCGGCCGGAGGCCCGGCTGGACTGGGATGCGGACGAGGAATTCGAGATCATGACGCGGCCGGTGGATGAGGTTTACCAGATGGCGTATGCCGGCGGCATCACGCACGCGATGGTTTTGGATGGCTTGCTGCTTTTCTCGCCGGTGTGGGCGGAGCTGAAGGAATCAAGATGAGCGCGATCCGCGCGCTTGTTCATGGCCCCGTTGCCGCGTGCTCGCGGCCCGGGATTTGTCCCGAAAACTCCGTCCTCCGGCGGATTTACGGGCAAAGGTCGCCTGTTTGACTTTGACCCGCCCTAGGCTTAACTCGACCGACTGCATGGGAATCCCGGCTGCCGCTTCCACGTTCGCCAACTCGTCGGCCGCGCTTGGCTGGGCCGAGGAGGGCCGGCTGCCCGTCCCGTTGGAGCAGGAGGTGCGTGCCATCTATCGCCGCAGTCCACTCTATGGCCAGCGATTCCCGTTGCACAGCGAGCCGCTGGGCTGGGCGTGCTATCGCGAGATTCCCGTGCTGACCAAACAGGAGATTCTCGACCGCGGACACACCGCCTTCTTCGCCGACTACGCCGAGATTGAACGCGGCTTCACGCAGAAAAAATACGAATACGAGCACACCTCGGGCTCCACGGCGCGGCCGATGACCGTGGTAATGGAGGACGGCTGGTGGAACGCCCAGCTGCGGCGCGCCTACCTCGCGCACCCGCAGCTGGCGCAATACGCGAACCGGCCCTACCGCAAGGCCGTGCTCGCGCCGATCGGCTGCTCGAGCAACCTGTGTCCCTACGAGGACCATCCGTTCCCGCACCGCTATTTCGACGGCACCGTCTACCTGAACCTCTCGAGCGACCCGTTTGTCTTCGCCGAGGCGGAGTGGGATCGCATCGTGTTGGAGCTCCAGGCGCTGAAGCCCGAGGTCATCGAGGGCGAGCCGGTCTATCTCGCGCTGCTGGCTCGCGCCCTGAAGAAGCGCCGCGTGAACGTGCCGAGCGTGCAGACCGTCATCCTCACCTACGGCAAGGCCAGCCGGCAGCACAGTCGGCGCATCGCGGAGGTCTTCCCCGGTGCCACACAGGTGGATCTCTACGGCTCGACCGAAGCCGGTTATATCTTCGTGGGCGACGCGTTCGCGGACAACCTTCGGGCGATCGACGGCAATGCCTTCGTCGAGCTCGTGGCGTGGCGCCCGGAGCTGGGGGACGTCTTCCAGATCAACGTGACGACGCGCGACCGCGAGGCGATGCCGCTGCTGCGCTACTTCACGGGTGACATCGTGCGGCGCATGCCAACGGGCTATCGCATCCTCGGCCGCGAGCGGGATCTGTATTTCAGCGCGGATGGCCGCGTGGTGTCGGCCTTTGAGATAGATGTGGCGATGCCAGAGAGTTTCGCGTGCTGGCACTGGAGCTTGGTGCAGGGCTCGGACAACCGCTGGGACTTCCAGTATGTGGCCGACGAAGCGGCCCCGGCTGGGCTTGATCAGGCGCTGGCGGCGGCGCTGGGTGCGGACGTGCGCGTGAACCTGTTTCGCCGGAAATTCATCCAGCCGGCCGCGAGCGGGAAATTCGCGCTGCTTAAACCGCTGGCGCGCTGAGGGGACGCCGGTAGCGTCGCCAGCCGAAAAAGGCTACACTCAGGCCGACGAGGATCGCGCCGTAGGTCGAGGGCTCGGGCACGGGGCGGGAGATTTGCGCGCCGAAGCCCATGAAGTCCATGTTGCCGTGGGTCGCCGGATCCGTGTTGGTGGGAAAGTGGGTGGCGTCGTTCCAATCGACGAGATCGCCGGCGGTTGTGGCGGTCGTGTCGCCGGCCATCAGGGAGTAACCGTAGATGGTAGTGCCGGCGGTAATGCCGAGGTCGGAAAAGCGGATGAGGATGCCCACGAGCTCCAGGGTGCCCGCGCTGGTGGTGCCGGAAGCGGTGCCGGAAAGGTCGTCGCCATTGGTGAAAGTCGAACGGCGATAGTCGCCGCTCGAGTTGTTGCGCGGATTGTCGATGGGGCCGCCAAAGGAATCAGGGGCCACCAGCAATCCGGTGTTGGCGTAGGTAGTGGGGGTGTTTGACCCGTCCACCCCGGTGTAGGCGGCGATGAGGAAGCCGTCGCCGAAACTGCCGCTGTTCTCAACGTCGAAGAAGACCAGAGCGTCCTCGGCCTGCACCGTGTAGCCGCCCGAGAAATAGAAATCGATGCGCTCGATGTTGCTGTTGGTCGAGTTGCTGGCGCCGTTGGCGAAGGGATTGCGGATGCCGGTGTAGAGGTTGCTGTCGAGGAATATCTGTTCCGCACTCGGCTGGTAGTTGCCGTAGCTGCGGTTACTGCCGTCGGACTGGTAGATCAGGGTGGTGTTGTTGGGATTGTCGATGCCGGACTGGTTCGGCGTGCCGTTGCCACTGGAGTCGGTGTTGCGGCGGAAAAAGACGTTGGTGGCGAGCGGGCCGTCGAAGCGGTATTCGCCGAGGCCGGTCGTGACCGTGTTCACCGGGCGATCCTCATTGCGGTAGGTGATGCCGCCCTGGGTTTGGTTGGCGTCGTTAACCGCCGTGCCGTAGGAGATGTCGGTCACTGCCGTCTGTGCATGCAGCGCCGAGCTCGTGAACAAGGCAATGGCCAGAGCTACCGATTTACCCACCATCGCGGTGAGCAGCGGCAATCGACGGGTATGAACGCGGACTTTCATCTGGGCTGTAATACCTATGTATTGATAGGGTGTTAGGCAAGACAATTTTTCAGGAGCTCGGTTTTACAAACCACATGCTGCGAAATTGCCCAGAGTTTTCAATAAAAGATTCGTATATAGCTTATCTACATTAACTTAAATAAATGTCTTTGCTTTCCTGACACTGGATACGCCGCGAGCTGAGGAAATTGATATTTAGCTGCGCACGGCTGCGAAGCGGCCAAAAAAACCAGGGGCTAGCGGTGCTCGCTTTTCATTTTCTGCCGCCGCAACGGGTCGCGTTGACGCTGTCTGGCCGACTCTCCAAACCGTGCCGAAACAGTGAGCG
>DAORVZ010000239.1:0-4280 GCA_035434005.1 Lacunisphaera sp. | reverse complement strand
CGCGGCGGCTTCGGCGGCGGCGGCGGCGGTGGTGGCGGGTTCGGCGGCGGCGGCGGTGGTCGCGGCGGCGGCGGCGGCGGCTACGGCGGTGGCGGCGGCGGCGGTCGCTACTAATCCTCCGTTCGCATCCGCGAACTAAACTTTCGAGGCGGAGCCCTTTGTGGCTCCGCCTTTTTCTTTTGTGGGAGCGAGCTTGCTCGCGACAGCGGGATTGCCGCCCAACCTGTCGCGAGCAAGCTCGCTTCCCCATGTCCGCCACTCCGACCGCTGCCACCGTCCAGACACACCTCGCCCGCCTCCGCGCCTGCACTCTCTGCCCGCGGATGCACCAGCCCGTCGTCGTCGGCCGCCCGGTCGCCAGCCGCATCCTGCTCGTCGGCCAGGCCCCCGGCGACAAGGAGCCGAAGCTCGGCCGCCCCTTCGCGTGGACCGCCGGCAAGACGCTCTTCAAGTGGTTTCACGAGGCGGTCGGCTGGACCGAGGACGAGGTGCGCGACCGCATCTATTTCGCCGCCGTGTGCCGGTGCTTCCCCGGGAAAAAAACCACCGGCGGCGACCGCGTGCCCGGGGAGGACGAGATTGCCAACTGTTCCCGCTGGCTCACGGCCGAGGTGGCGCTGCTGCAACCGCAGCTCGTGCTGCCGGTCGGCAAGCTCGCTATCACCCAATTCCTGCCCCCGGCACCGTTGAACGATCTCATCGGGAAAAAATTCCGGATCGACTACCACAGCCACGCGATGGACTGCATACCGCTGCCGCATCCGTCCGGAGCCTCGCCCTGGCACCGCATGGAGCCGGGCAAGACGCTCCTGCGCTCAGCCCTCGGGCTGGTGGCGAAGCACGCGGCCATTCGCACGGCCGCAGGCTGACGGCCAACGGCGGCTCACCACTCGCGCTTGAGGCTCACCCGCCAGAACCGGCCCTGCGGCCGCGCGATGGAGCCGTAATTGTAGCCGATCGGCGGATCATTGTGGAGGGGAGGCTCCTCGTTCAACACGTCGTCCACGCCGAGTTGCACCCGCGTGCCGCGCAGCCATGAATCGCGCGGGGCGCGCCAGCCGCCGCTGAGGTGCAGCACGCGGTAGGGTTTGGTGTAGGCACCGTCGGTGGCGAAACCGCCGCTGCTCGGCGTGTAGAGCAGGGTCGCGCCGGCCTGCCAGGCGCCGCGCTCCCAGTCGGCCGTGAAACGGCCGCGCCAGGAGGGGCTGCCATTCTGCCCCGTGCCGTCCACGAGCGGCTGGCCGGCACGATCTGGTCGCCGGCCACCGCCGGCCGCGACCCCGCCAATCCGGCGCGCTACACGCGCAGTCTTTCCTCCTACGGTGGTTACATCGGTATCGGTTGGGCCAAATTCTGGACGTCCGAGAGCACCACCTACGGCATCAAGCTGGATGGCGATTTCCGGCTGGGTTACCTCGAGTCCGATATCGCGCTCCTGACCAGCGAGGGCGACCAGGCCGAGGCGCTTTACGGGGTGCCGCATCGGGCGACTTTCTTCGTCAACAAAGCCGTCGGCATCGCCGAGTTCTTCGCCGAGGCGGGCTATCGGGGCTAATACAACTTCACCAACGGCGGCGGCGTGTCGGGCTACGATTACGGCTACTTCGGTCGCGCGGGCTTCAAGTGGAGCTTTGAGCCATGAGCCATCCAAATCTTGAAACGATCCGCCGCGTGCTGGCGTTGGGCCTGTTGCTCGCTGGTATGCTCTTGGCGGGTTGCGCCAATATGGACTGGGATTCCCTGAAAGCCGGGGCCCGCCGCATGCACGAGCAAAATCAGGATCGTTACGGCGACGACTACCCGCAAAGGGCTGCCAAAACATCCCGCTGATAGCATGAAACTCTGGCTGGCCGCCATTTTGTTTGCCGGCTTGGGCCTCTGCAGCCAAGCGGTCGCTGCCACACCCGATGAGGCGGCGGCCGAGTTGTTGTTCTCCGGCACCAATCCCGCGTCGCGCCTCCTGCTGGATCAGGCGGGCGGTGCTGTCATCCGCACGCTGCATCCCCTGTGTCGGCACGAGGCGACCGAGCGAACGTCGCTGCGGGAGGGCTGGCAGGAGTTCCGCACCATGTATGCCTTCGGCCAGCGCAAGCACACGCTCGTCTGGAAAATCCGGCTAGAGCGCGGCTTGGTGACCGGCATCGCGTTTATGGAAGACACGAATCCTGTGAAAACCGGCAAGCTCGCGAACAGCGCGCGGGACTTGGTGGCCGAGTTGGTGCGGCGCCACCTAGAGCAGTCCAAGCCGGTATGATTGCTGAATGAGGAGCCAATGTTACTGGCAGCCCTGATTTTCGCGCTGTTGGCGCTATTGGTCGCCGTGGATGACGTCGGCGAGTATTGAGGAGTGGCGCCTAGGCTGAGCAGGGCGGGTTGCGCCCGTTAGGCAGATTGTCCCGTCGGCCGGGAAAATTATACGCGTTCTTCATTCGTGTCGTGAAGAATTTCTATTCGCGACGTGAATGAGCCCGTGATCACCTTGGCACCCTTGCCGAGCCCGGCGGGAAATTTGATTGCACGGCCCGGGGTGGCGCGCTGGCTTGGCGGCTTTCCATGCCCTCTTTCCGCCCGCTCCCCGCCTTGGTCCTGTTGTGGTTCACGTGCTTCGCGGGGTCGCTCGCCGCCAAGGAGGCGCGGCCGGCCTACCTCGGCGCCATCGTGATTGATGCCGCCGACGGCCGCGTGCTGTTCGAGGACCGGGCCGACACCGTCTCACCCCCGGCGAGCATGACCAAGCTCATGACCTTCGCCGTCGTGCACGACAAGCTGGCCAGCGGCGCGCTCACACCCGAGGCGCCGGTCACGGTCACGGCCGAGGATTCCCGGATCGGCGGCACGCAGGTGTGGCTGAAACAGGGCGAGGTCTTCCCGGTCGACGATCTGCTCTACGCGATGATGATCCAGTCGGGCAACGACACGGCGCACGCGCTCGCGCGCGCGGCCGGCGGTTCGCCGGCCGCCTTCGTCGAGCTGATGAACGCCAAGGCCCGCGAACTCGGCCTGGCGCACACCACCTTCCGCACGCCGCACGGTCTGCCGCCGGCCAACCGCCGCACGGCCGACGGCGACCTGACCACGCCCCGCGATTTCGCCACGCTCAGCCGCTGGCTGTTGCAGCACACCGACGTCACGAAATACAGCGGCGTGCGGCAGCGCAAATTCGGCGAGGGCCGGCGCGCCGCCGACCGCGTGATCGCCATGACCAACCACAACCACCTGCTCGGCAAGGTGGCGGGCGTGGACGGGCTCAAGACCGGTTTCACCAACGGCGCGGGCTACTGCCTCGCCGCCACCGCCGAGCGCGGCGGCCGGCGCGTCATCGTGGTCGTGATGGGCAGCCCGGATTCCAAGACGCGCGACCTGAAGGTCATGGAGCTGCTCGAGCGCGGTTTCGCCTCGGCGCCGGCCGTGCTGCCCGCCGCGCCCCGCCCCGCATTGCCCGCGCCCTCCGCCGTCGCACAGCCGGGCGGGATGCCGACGGTCAAGACCGACAAGTCCCCGCCACCCGCTTCCGCAGGAGAAACCTCGACCGCCGCAGAACCCGCGCTTACTTTCCGCGTCATTCCACCCACCAAGAAACCGTGAACGCTCCCGCTTACCGCCGTCTCGCCTTCCTGATGCTCGCCCTGCTGGGCCTGGCCCCGCTGCACGCCCAGCGCGAAAAACTCCCGATGGAGGACCTCGAGATCGTCGAGCAGAAATGGCCCGACGCCAAGCGCACCTACACCGGCCTGCGCTACCTCATTCTCAAGCCCGGCGACGCCGCCAGTGCGACGCCCCAAAAGGGCAACGAAGTCTCCGTGCTCTACAAGGGGATGCTGCTCGATGGGACGGTCTTTGACCAGTCCCCCGATGCGAACAGTCCGCTCAAGATGCGGCTCGGCCGCGGCGGGCTCATCGAGGGCTGGGAGGAGGCCCTGCAGAAGATGCACAAGGGCGAGAAATGGCTGCTCATCGTCCCTCCCGAGATGGCCTACGGCGCGCGCGGCCGGCCCCCGAGCATCAAGCGCAACGCCACGCTCGTCTTCGAGATGGAGCTGGTGGACTTCGCGAAGTGAATTGCAGGGCGGGATCGTTGATCCCGCCTTCTAGTCTGGTGGAGGCTGCGGGTGGGGTGCTCGCCCCACGGGGCCTTGGATCGAACTGTTCGCGGGCGGGGTCGCCCGCGCTCCAGGGGCTCGATCTGGCTTGCCAGCCATAGCCTTGGCGACGGCTGGAGCCACGCGACCTCGCCGTGGAATTTTCCGATCAAGCCGGAGCAAGCTCCCGGGCATTAGATT
>DAORVZ010000238.1:0-4285 GCA_035434005.1 Lacunisphaera sp. | reverse complement strand
ACGGTCCTTTGCCCTCACGCTCCTGAAACTCCGCATTGCCCGACGCCGCCCAGGCAATGAAAGGTTCCGTCACCGCCGGCATCGTGAAGGTCTCGGCCACTTGCGGCAGTTCGAACACCGAAAGCCGGACATCACGCCAAGCGGGTCCGCTGCTGACGGCGATCCTCCTACCGATGTTGTAGTCGTCCCATCCCTCAGCAGAGGTGGAGTCGGGAACGCGCCGCCTTGAGCGTGACCTCGATAATCGATGGCACGGTTTTCGAGGTAATTGATGGCGGACGTAGGGAGGGAGGCGTGATCGAGGTATTTGAGGGAAACGGCCGGGTGGATCAGAAGAGGGTGAGCTGATTCGGAGCGGAGGTTTTACGTTCAGCGAGGCGGTGCTCGATCAAGCGGTGGGTGGAGACGAGCACATCGAGATGGCGGGCGTGACGTTGGACGCGCTCGGCGAAGCGGGCGGAGGCGAGGAGCTGGTCGAGGGCGTTGCGGATGTGTTTCAACTCGGAGTAAAGTTCTTCGCCGTAGCGGTCGAACCAGTCCTGCAGACATTTGAGCAGGTAGGAGGGAAAGTAGGCGTCGTAGCGGGTGCAGTCGCCGTGGGCGGCGATGATCTGGAGACGTTCCTCGATGAGGGTTTGATAACGCTGGGGGGCGCAGGTGAGGCCGCGCTCGTCGAGCCAGGCGGCGGGCCAGGTGACGGCGTAGAGCAGGCGCTGGCGGTCGCGATGGTAGTCGGCGATGCGGTGGGTGTAGAAGCGCAGGCGGACGGCGAGGAGCAGTTCTTCGGTGGTGGCGGCGAGCGGTGCGGAGGAATCGGCGGCGGAGGGCATGGGCGAAGCGGCGGGTTTAGGGGCGCAGCCGGCGTTGGGCCGGCTTGGGCGCAGGGGTGAAGACCTGGAGGTAAAGTTTCTCGTCGAGGGTCGCGAGGGACTGACTGCAGGCGGTGGCGAACAATTCGTTGGCCATGTTCATCAGCAGCCGCAGATTGCCGGCGGCGTGTTCACAGAGGGTCTGCTGCAGTCCGGCGGTGAGCAGCCGGGCGTTGCCGGCAGCCTCCAGCAGATGCTGCAGACAGGTGAGCAGATCGGCCGCCGGGAGCGCCTCGGTGCGCAGGCGCGCGCGGATCCGGCTGGCCAGCGGGAGGAGTTCCGGAGTCTCCAGCCGGGCGCAGAGCCGGTCGTCGCCGGCCAGCACCGCGGTGAGGATGGAGCGGGAATCGAGTTCGGCGCTGGCGAGCAGCCGCAGTTCGGCAAAGACCGTGGGGGCCATTTCCTGGGCTTCATCGACGAGCAGGACCGGCCGGGACAGGGCCGTATCGATATGCTGGAGCCAGCGGTCGCGCAGGGCCTTCGCGCTGGCCCAGCGGTTGTGGGGCCGCAGCGGCACCCCGAACAGCTCGCCCAGTTCACGGTAAAAGTCGGCCAGCGAAGCTTGGGGGCGGCTGAGGACGCCGACCGTCACCTCGCGTTGGTTCGCCAGACGGGACTGCAACAGTCGCAGCGTGGCGCTTTTGCCGGAGCCGGAAACCCCGCTGATCAGGGCGAAGCCGCCTTCGCCCAATTGCTGTTCGATGCGCCAGCAAAACTGGCCGATCACGGGCGAACTCCAGAGCGCCTGCACCGGGATCTGGGCGCAGAACGGATTGAACTTCAGCCCATAGGGCACGAGCAGGTTGCGGTTCATGGCAGGTCCTCCTGTTCGTCCTTGGGCAGATAAGCCGGCGGCAGGCCGGTCGCGGCATACTGGGCGATGAGTTTTTCGAGGAGCGGCGCCAGCCCCGCAGGGGCGATGGGCGCGGTGGGCAAGGGCGTCAGCCGGGCGGCGCGGCGGCCGCCCGCGTTGCGCTGTTTGTCCAGGGGGAACAACCGCGCCAGGACGACGCCGGTTTTAGGATCGACCAGATGCACCTGACTGAGGTCCCACGCGGCCGCCCGCAGGTGGAGCCGTTCCAGATGCCCGAAACGGGAGGGCACCTCAAAGCGCACGCCCGCCAGGCTGAGCGTCCCGTCGGAGCGGCGTTGGGTGCGGCTCACCTCGGCGGTGAAGGCGAGCGCCACGGCTTCGGCCGCCGGCGCCGGCCGGCCGATGTCGGGACCATTTTGATACGCGGCCAGCGGACTTTGCCCCAGCTCCGAGTGCTCCTTGCGGTTGTATTCCATCTCGACCCACGCCTGGGTCGCCTCGTTCAACTGGCGCAGCGACAGGTCGGCCACGCCCTCGAGCATCGGCAGGAGCCGTCCTTCGATCTGGGTCCAAAAGTTTTCCTGTTTCCCATTTTGATGGGGTGAAAACGGCAACGTCGTTTCATGGATAATCCCGAGCCGCGCCAGCCCTTGGGTGGTCTCGGTCGCCAGCATCGCCGATCCATTGTCGGTGAGCAGGGAGCGGGGGACCGAGCGCTTGAGCAGCGCCTGCCCGAGGCCGTGGCAGAGTTCCTCGGCGCCCTCGCTCAAATACCATTGCAGGTGGCAGCACAGCCGCGAGCGGTCGTCGAGCAGCCCGAGCAGGAGCGGATAACCCCACTGCCCGTCGGGCCGCAGCACCCGGACCTTGCCGTGATGAAAGTCGAGGTGCCACAGGGCGTTCACCTGCTCGCTCTGGTAACTGCGCACTTCTCTGGTCGCGAAGCGCAGTTCGGACGCTTGGGCCCCGGGACTGTGCACCGGGCCCCGTCGGCGGCGCGGGAACAAACCGTGGGCCTTCATGAAGCGTCGCACACAGCCGTAGCCTGGACACGGGCCGAGCGTCGGCTCCTTCTCCACCACCACAGCCAGATTGTCAGCGTGCAGTTGGTAACTCCACTGCGGATGGGCGCGGTATTGCGCGGTGAGTTTTTCCGCCACCGCGTTCGCCATCGCGGTGAACCGGCCGGCGTCCCCGCGGACCTGCCGGCGCAACGCCCCCACCGGATCCTGTTTCGCCTGCAGGGCCCGGTAATACCACCGCTCGATGGTCGAGACGCCAAAGTGCACCCACTCGCCGCTGCTCGGATGGCGCCAGGCCTGGTCGGCGAGTGCCCGCAGCCGGCCGTGCAGTTGCCCACGGCTCGGCGGCGAGGCGAGCAAGGGACCCACCACGCTGAAGCGCAGATGCGCCCAGCGCTCGGGGGAATGAACGGAAACAGGGGCGGTAAGGGAGGTCGGATCCATGCTCACGGCGATTTAACCGTCCTCGTTTCCGCCTCCAGAGGCATCCTCTGCGGGCCGCGACCCGACCCTCGGTTAGCCCGGTGCCCGGCGCGTCGACCACGGGGCCAAAAACCGCAAGAGCCCCAGCAGCCGATCATCCCCGTCGCTGCTGAAGCGCGCCCACAGCGACCACGGCAGCGTCGTCTCGTCGGGCGGCGGCACCAGCCGCGCTCGCGCCACCCGCCAAAATCCGCTCGGGGCAAAGTGCTCCAGCCACCACCGCCGCCACCGCTCCAGCGTGCGCCGGTCCACCCCCAGTTGTTCCTGCAACACGCGCACCCGTTCCGCCGACAAGCCGTGTCGCAGCGCCGTCAGCACCACCACGATAAATCCGGCGTAGACCTTGCGGCCCAGAAAGCGCACCGAGCCCGGCGTTTCCCGTCGCCGACACTCTTCCCGCGCACAACAGAAACTGTGGCGGCGCGATTCCACGCTCACCCCGCGCGCCTTGCGCGGATAGTCCGCCCGATGCAGCGCGCCCCCGCAATGCATACAGCCTTCGATCCAGACTTGCTCCGCCAAATCCGCATCGATTTTAGTCAGCACCGGCCACAACGCCGCGCGCGAGTTCTTATCGCTGATCACCCTTTCCCCGTATGCTTGGTTCATCTCTCTCATTCGGGGAGATTGCGCCCCTGCGGAGCAACGCTTCGCAGGGGTGGCAATTTTGGCGCTGCTGCTGCTTCGCCCGGCCACCCGGCTGATCACGCTATTTGATGGGCCGCCGACTCATTCCTTCGTTTACCCTGATCAGAACTGCCCCTCTTCCCCTCAACTACCGAGGTCACGCTCAGTCTCAAGATCAATTTTTGGGGCAACGACGACGGCCCAACTGCGTTCGCGATGATGCCGTTCGTGAAGTGGCCACTGTCCGCCTCGGACGTTCGCAACGGCCAGACTGAGGGCGGCGCGCTCTTCATGTTTTGTTACGCACTTCCCGCAGGCTGGAGCTCGACCCTTATGACCGGTGTAGAATTTATCGGCGACGGCCGCGGCGGGCACGACGCCGAGTTCGTCAACTCCATCACCTTTGGCCGGGGTCTTACGGAAAAGATCGGTGGCTACGTCGAGTTCATCGCCGTCACCGGCAACGCGCC
>DAORVZ010000237.1:0-4288 GCA_035434005.1 Lacunisphaera sp. | reverse complement strand
GATGGCCGCCGCCCAGGCGGATGTCATCTGCCTGCAGGAAGTGAAGGCCCTGCCCGGCGACGTGCAGGGCGTGGCCTGGCCGAAGGGCTACGAGCTCCACTGGAATGCGGCGGAGAAAAAGGGTTACAGCGGCACGGCGCTGTTCACGCGGCAGAAGCCGCTGGGCGTCACGCTCGGACTCGGTTCGCCGGCGCACGACGCCGAGGGTCGGGCCATCACGGCGGAGTTTGCCGACCATTATGTGGTCGGCGTCTATGTGCCGAACGCGCAGCCGGAGCTCGCGCGCCTCGGTTTCCGCCAGGCGTGGGACCGGGCGCTGCTGGCCCACGTGCGGAAGTTGGAGAAAAAGAAACCCGTGCTGTTCTGCGGCGACCTGAACGTGGCGCACGAGGAGATCGACCTCGCGCGGCCCACGGCGAACGTGGGCCAACCCGGTTTCTCCGACGAGGAGCGGGCGGGGTTCCGGGATTTCGTCAGCGCCGGCTTCATCGACACCTTCCGGCAGTTCGAGAAAGGCGCGGGGCATTACAGCTGGTGGACCTACCGCGCCAACGCGCGGGCCAACAACGTCGGCTGGCGCATCGATTACGTGATGGCCTCGGCCGCGCTCAAGCCGCGGCTCAAGCGCGCGTGGATCGAGTCGGACGTGCACGGCAGCGACCACTGTCCGGTCGGGGTGGAACTGAAGCCGTGAAGCGCGCGAAAGGCGGGAAAATCAGCCGGGCGAAAACGCCGGCCACGGTGCGACTGGCCCGGTCCGGCCTGCACGGTTACGGCTTGTTCGCCCGGACGGCCCTGGCGCGCGGTGCGCGGATCATCGAGTATGTCGGCGAGCGCATCACGAAGGCCGAGGCGGATCGGCGCGACGAGCAGCGCCTCGCCCGGCTGGCTGCCGGCGGCGACGGCTGCGTGTATATCTACGAGCTGAACCAGCGGCATGACATCGACGGCCGGGTGCCGTGGAACCTGGCGCGGCGGATCAACCATGCCTGCGCCCCCAATTGCGAGACGCAGGTGGTGCGCGGCCGGATCTGGATCGTGGCGCTGCGCGACATCGCGGCCGACGAGGAGCTGACCTACGATTACCGGTTCGATTTCACGGAGTGGCGGGACCATCCCTGCCGCTGCGGGGCGCCGGCGTGTGTCGGCTACATCGTCAACCGGAACCAGCACTGGCGGGTGCGCCGGCTGCTGGCGGCCGAGAGGGCAAAGTCACGCTAGGCCGCGCGCGGGCGGCGCGAGCAAGCTCACGGGCCCGCGACAATGCTGCAAAGCAGGCTTTTCTTCGCGACACGGGCGGCCAGTCTGCGGGCATGAATTACGAGGCCCGCCTGAAGCAACTGATGATGCGCCGGCCGCGGCTGACGCTGGCCGTGGCGGAGAGCCTGACGGCCGGGCATATGCAGGCGCGTATCGCGGCGGTGTCGGGCGCGTCGAATTATTTCCTCGGCGGGGTCACGGCCTACAACTTGGAACAGAAGGTGAAGCTGCTTGGGGTGAACCGGGCACACGCGCGGCGCGTCAACTGCGTGTCGCAGCGCGTGGCGGTGGAGATGGCCCATGGGGTGATGGAAAAATTTGGCGCCGATTTGGCGGTGGCGACGACGGGCTACGCCGAGCCCGACCGGGCGGCCGGGGTGAAGGCACCGATGGCGTGGTGGGCGATCTGCCAGCGGCTTCTGAACGGCCGGCTGGCGCTGAACTCCGGCACCATCGAGGTGCCCGGGGCCGATCGCACGGAGGCGCAGGCGCGGATCGCGGAGGATGTGGTCGGCCTGCTGGTCGCGCATGTGGCGGCGTGGCGGGGCGAATAAAAAAACCCGCCCCGCAGGGGCGGGACGGGTTGGGGCGAAAAGGGATCTGCGGTTACTGCGTGAGCCGGGTCACGTAATTCATGATGAAGCGGGCTTCCTCGGGCGGCGTGACCCAGTCGCTGAACAGCAGCTCGGGCATGCGGTGGTTGGTATTATAGAAGAGCCGGTTGGATTCCTCGCTCGGGGACATGTAGCCGGTCTTGATGGCGGCGCCGAGGTAGAAGCCCTCGGTGGTGGAGTAGACGAGCACGTTGGCGTCGCCCGGCAGGTTCCGGCTGAGGGCCTCGCGCTCGGCGGCGCGGATGCCGGCGACGGCCTTGGCCTCGGCGCCGAGGTTCATGCGGTTCTTGAGGAGGAGGCGGGAGGTCTCGTCGTCCATGAGGACATAGACGGCGGTGATGGACTTGCCGCCGACCTGGAGGCCGAAGCTGAGCTCGCCGGCCTTGAGGAAGGCGGGCACGGACCACTTGCCGTTCGGGCGGCGAACCAGCGCGACGGCGTAACCGTCCTTGATGCCGAGGAAGAAGCCGGCCTGGAACTGGTTGACGATGACGAGGCCCTTGGCGCGATGGAGGATATCGGCGGGGATGGCGGTCTTGGCGTTGCCTTGGATTTCCTGCAGGATGGCCTCGCAACTGTCGAGGTGGGTGATGACGGCCTCGCGGGTCAGATTGGACGCGGCCGGGAGCATGGCCGCGAGAGCGGTCAGGGAGAAAAGGGCGGAGAGAAACTTCTTCATGATGGAATGGGACGGAGATTGGGCCCGCGCGGGAGGAGCGCAAAGCTGTTTTCCATGACGGGTATATGCAGATTCAGGGGGGGAATGAAAGCCCTAGTTGGGCGGCGGATACCGGGAACGGAAGCGGGACTCCTTGGCGGGGAAAAGGTTGCTGTTCAATCCAAGCCGCGTTGGGCGATCTCCTCCTCGTCCCAGCCGAGATAATGCCCCAGCTCATGGAGGTAAGTCACCCGGACCTCATCGCGAAAGAGGCTCTCGTCGCCTTCCGCGTAGTCCCAGATGTTTTCGAGGAAGAGGAGGATTTGGGGCGGCAACGGCGAGCCCTCGGCGAACTCACCCCTATGCGCGTGGCCGACAAACATCCCGAGGATGTCCGGTTCCCAGCCCTCGGCCAGCAAGGCGGCTCCGGGCAGCGCCTCGTAGCAGACCGGGACTTGTGCCGCCGCCGCGCGCACGGTGGCTGGCAGCCGACGTTGGGCGGCGATCACCACGGGGGCGGCGAGGGCGATGAGGGGCGGGAGATTCATGCGATGAACGCCGCCACCTTGCGCGAAAACCGCCGGGAGTAAAGCGGCCCCCTACGCGACCGGCGGGCGAAAGTTACCAGCCGGGCAAAATTTTTACCGGGAGATTGGCCGCAATGAATGAAACCTGCGTTCCAGCCCCGCGTCGTATCCCGGGTAACCCATACCATCATCCATGAAAAACTCCCCGAAATTCCTCTCCCTCCTTGCCGGCCTCTCGTTGCTGGCACTCCCGGTAGTCCGCGCCGATGAACCGGCCGCCAAATCCGAACACCAGCGGGCGCGCAATCCCGGCGCCATGCAGGAACGCGCCGCCGAGGCCCTCGGCCTGAACGCCGATCAAGAGGCCAAATGGAAGGCCATCGGCGAGCAGGAAAAGACGGCCATGAAGGCGCTGCGCGACGACACCTCGGTGGCCAAGGAGGACAAGCGCGCCAAGGCGAAGGAGATCAACAAGGGCTTCGCCGACCAGCGCCGGGCGGTCCTCACCCCCGAGCAGGCCACGAAGTTCGATGGCCAGCGCGCCAAGATGCGTGAGCGCGCGGAGCATCGGGCGAAGGGTGAAAAGAAGGACGGCAAGTAACTTTCGCTGCCGGGTGGCAGTGTGCAAGGAAAGCGCCGTGGCGTGGGGCCACGGCGCTTTTATTTTTGGACAAGCCGCCGGGCCGGCCGCACGCTGGCGGGCCATGGGTCAACGGCATGCAGTGATCGCGGGCGGCGGGGCGGCGGGCTTTTTCGCGGCCATCGCCTGTGCCGAGGCCGATCCGGGTTGCGCGGTCACGCTCTACGAGGCCACGGCGCACCCGCTGGCCAAGGTGAAGGTGTCGGGCGGCGGCCGCTGCAATGTCACCCACGCCTGCTTCGAGCCGCGCGAACTGGCGCAACGCTACCCGCGCGGCGGGCGCGAGCTGCTCGGTGCCTTCCACCGCTGGCAGCCGCGCGACACCGTCGCCTGGTTCGAGGGCCGCGGCGTGCCGCTGAAGACCGAGGCCGACGGCCGCATGTTCCCAGCCACCGACAATTCGCAGAGCATCGTGGACTGCTTGGAGGGCGCGGCGGCGAAGGCCGGCGTGCGCGTGGTGTTGCGGACGGGGTTGCGGGCGGCTGCGCGCACGCCGGCCGGATTCCAACTCACCCTCACCACCGGCGAGGCGGTGGCCTGCGACCGGCTACTGCTCGCGACCGGCGGCAACCGGTCCAATGCCGGCTTG
>DAORVZ010000236.1:0-4312 GCA_035434005.1 Lacunisphaera sp. | reverse complement strand
CATTGGACAGAATTAACAGAATGAACAAAATGAATTCAGCCAAGACAGGGATTGGTTACTCATTCTGTCTATTTTGTTAATTCTGTCAGATGGCTCCTTACAGGGCGGTCGATTGCCGGTCGTAGAGCGACTTGTAGAGGGCGTTGCCGGCGTAGAGGGAGGCGTGGTCGCCTTGGGCGACGATCTCGCCGCGGTCGAACACGAGGATCATCGACGCGTCGCGGATGGTGCTGAAGCGGTGGGCGATGATCAGCACGGTCTTGCCCGTGACGAGCCGGCGGAGGGCGTCTTGCACGGCGGCCTCGCTGTCGGAGTCGAGGGCGCTGGTGGCCTCGTCGAGGATGAGGATGGGCGCGTGGCGGAGGAAGGCGCGGGCGATGGCGATGCGCTGCTTCTGGCCGCCGGAGAGCAGGGCGCCGCGCTCGCCGACGATGGTGTCGTAACCCTGCGGAAGTTGCTCGATGAACTCGTGGGCGTGCGCGAGGCGGGCGGCGGCGATGATCTCCTCGCGCGTCGTCGCGGCGGTGCCGAGGGCGAGATTGTTGTAGATGGTGTCGTTGAAGAGCACGGGCTCCTGCGAGACCAGCGCGATGTTGCGGCGCAGGTCGGCGAGTTTCATCGAGCGGACGTTGATGCCGTCGATGGTGACGGCGCCCGTGCCGGCCTCGTAGAAGCGCGGCACGAGGTTGGCGAAGGTGCTCTTGCCGGCGCCACTGGGCCCGACGAGCGCGCAGACGGTGCCGGCGGGAATGCTGGCGCTGACCTTTTTCAGGGCGGGGTTGTTGCCGTAGGCGAAGGTGACATCCTTGAACTCCACGTGGCCGCGCAGCTTGGCTACAGGGACGGGGGTGGCGGGATCGGTGATGGTGACCGGCTCGTCGAGGACGTATTCAAGGCGGCCCAGCGAGGCGGCGCCGCGGTTGATCTCGCTGTTGAGGTAGCCGAGTTTCTTGATCGGCTCGTAGCAGAGATAGAGGGCGGTTATGATGGCGAGGAAGGTCTCCAGCTTGACCCCGGCGTAGTAGGCGAAGACCAGGGTGGCGGCGATGCCGACGGCGGAGATCAGCTCGATGGCCGGGGTGAGAGCCTGGGCGTATTTGACGACCTTCATCTGCGCGACGATGAGGAGGTTGGTGGCGCGGCCGAAGCGCTCGGTCTCGCGCTCCTCGAGGCCGAAGGCGCGGACCTCGCGTGCGGCGGCCAGATTTTCGTTCAACTGGGACGATATATCCCCGAGCTGGTCCTGCACCTGGCGGGCGCGGTGCACGACTTTCTTGCCCACATAATGCACCGGCAGCACGGCCAGGGGCACGATGGCCAGGCAGACGAGGACGGTCAGCGCGCCGTCGGTGGTGAAGGCCTGCCAGACGAGGAAGCCGAGGGCGCCGAGGAGGGCCATGGGCTGCTTGACGCCGTCGTTGGCGATCAGGGTCAGGGTGGACTGGAGCTGGGCGCTGTCGGCGATGCCGCGGGAAAGGAGGTCGCCGCTGGATTCTCGCTGCAGGAACGAGAGCGGCAGCACTTGGAGCTTGCGGAAGTAATCCAGCCGCACGCCCTCGAGGATGCGCACGCCGGTCAGCTGCACGTAGTAACTGTTGAGGAAGCTGGTGACGGCGCGGAGCAGGAAGAGCATCGGCACCGTTGCGGCGATGAGGACGACGGTGGCCATCGGCATGCCGACGCCGCCGGAGCGGTCGAAGATGACCGGGAAGACATACTTGATCAGCATGGGCAGGCCCAGGCCGTTGGTGGCGCCGAAAAGCAGGCCGTAGAAGACAGCCGCGAACAGGGTGCCCCGGTTGGATCTCAGGTAACGGAAATAAGGGCGGAAGCGGCGGAGCATGTGCTGCGGCGAGAATCCAGAATTCAGAATCCAGAAGCCAGAAGGAAAAACACGGGCAAACCCTGCGCCGCCGGGGGCTCCATCAATCTTTCGCGGCCCTCACGTCCAGGGCGTCCCGCAGGCCGTCGCCGAGGAAGTTGAGTGAGAAGAGCGTCAGGGAGAAGACGCCCCCTGGAAAGACGAGCAGCCACCAGAACTCCTCCATCTTCTCGGCGCCGTCCTTGATCAGCGTGCCCCACGAGCTCATGGGCGGCTGGACACCGAGGCCGAGGAAGCTAAGGAAGGCCTCGAGCAGCATGACGGCCGGGATGGTGAGCGTGGCGTAGACAATGATCGGGCCGAGGGCGTTGGGCAGCAGATGGCGGAAGATGATGCGGCTGTGCCCGTAGCCGAGTGAGCGGGCGGCCTCGATGAACTCCATCTTCTTCAGCGTCATGATCTGGCTGCGGACGATGCGGGCCATCGTCAGCCACTCGACGGCCCCGATGGCGATGAATAGCAGGATGATGTTCCGGCCGAAGAAGACCATGAGGAGGATGACGAAAATCGTGAACGGCAGCGCGTAGATGATGTCCACCAGGCGCATCATGACGGCGTCGGCCTTGCCACCGAGGTAGCCGGCGACGGCGCCGTAGACGACGCCGATGGTCAGCGCGACGAGCGTGGCGCAGAGGCCGACGCCGATCGAAATGCGGCCGCCATAGAGCAGGCGCACGAGCAGGTCGCGGCCGAGCGTGTCGGTGCCGAGCCAGTGGGCGGCGGAGGGTGGAGTGGCGCCGAGGTCGAGGTTCTGCTCCTGGTAGGTGGCGCGCAGGAACCACGGGCCGGCGACGCACAGCACGGTCAACACGAGGAGCATGATGCCGCCGGCCACGGCCAGGCGGTTCCGTTGCAGGCGGTGCCAGGCATCGCGACCGGGGGAGGAGCCGCGCTCGAGTTCGACCGGCAAAACTGGAGCCACGGCGCTCATTCGAACTTCAGCTTCGGGTTGAGCCACACCTGCACGACGTCGACGACCAGGTTGCAGACGACGATCAGGCTCGCGTAGAGGATGACCGTGCCGAGCACGAGGGTGTAGTCGCGGCTGAACGCGGAGATGACGAACTGCCGGCCCAGGCCGGGGATCTGAAAAATGGTCTCGATGACGAAAGAGCCGGTGAGAATGCCGGCGATGGCCGGCCCGAGGAAGGACACCACCGGGAGCAGCCCGCCCCGCAGGGCGTGCCGCAGCACAATGCGGGTTTCCGAGGCGCCCTTGGCGCGGGCGGTGCGGATGTAGTCCTGGTTCAGGACCTCGAGCATGCCGCCGCGGGTGAGGCGCATCAAGTAGGCGGCGTAGACGAAACCGAGGGTGAGGGCGGGCAGCACGCGGTCGATCCCCTCATACCAGCCCGAGGCGTTGACCCAGCGGAGGTGGATGGCAAAGACGAGCACGAGCAGCGGCCCGAGCACGAAGGTCGGCACGCAGATGCCGAGCATGCCGGTGGAACTGGCGAGGTAATCGAGCCAGGTGTTGCGCCGGACGGCAGCGATCACTCCGAGAGGCAGGCCGACCAGGAGCGCGACCAGGAGGGACCAACCGCCGAGTTCCAAGGAGACGGGAAAGGTCTGGGCGATGATTTCGTTGACCGAGCGATTCGTGTATTTGAACGACGGGCCGAGGTCGCCGCGGATGACTTGGCCGAGGTAGGTTCCGTATTGGCGCCAGAGCGGCTGGTCGAGGCCGTAGTGGGCCTCGAGGTTTTTCAGGATCTCGGGCGGCAGGGCTTTTTCCGAGGTGAACGGGCCGCCTGGAACGAAACGCACCATGAAGAACGTCGCCGTGATGATCACGAAGAGCACCGGGATGACCTGGAGCAGGCGGCGGGCGATGAAGCGGAACATGGGCGGGGGCGAAAGTGAGAGTGAGAGTGAAAGGGAGGGTGGCAAAGTAAAACCCGCGCCGGGGCGCGGGTTGAGGAGTGCGGCCTCGTGAGGCCGCCTTGAAAGCGGCGACGTGTCGCCGCACTCCGGGTCACTTCTTCAGCATCGCGTCGCGCCGGGCCTTGAACTCGTTGCCGGGCTTCCACTCGGGCCAGGTGTCGCCGTTGGCGATGCGCCAGCCAACCTGGAGGAGGAATACAGTGTCCTGCGCGGCGCCCTCGAAGGTCCAGTCGGGCTGCACCTCGTCGGTGACCTTGTGGTAGCGGTTGGCGATGTAGTCGTTGACGTGCTTGTCGGCGAAGTCGGTGGGCTGGCCGATGAAGCGGCGGCCGCTCTTCGGATAGTAGGAAGGCACGCCGACCTTCGCGAACTCGAAGTGGTCGCTGCGGTAGTAGGAACCGTTCTCCGGGCGCGCCTCGGGCTGCATCGTGCGGCCCTGGGCCGCAGCGACGGCAATGCCGATGTCGTCAATGGTGGAGGCGCCGTAGCCGATGGTGGCCATGTCGCCCGTGGGGCCGAACTGGTTGGCGCCGTCCATGTTGATGT
>DAORVZ010000235.1:0-4318 GCA_035434005.1 Lacunisphaera sp. | reverse complement strand
GAAAAAATCCTCGAGAAGGAGCGCCTCGTCGGCCGCACCCAGCGCGAGAATTTCACCAAGGCCGTGAAGGCCGGTGCCAAGATCGCCTACGGCACCGACTCCGGCGTCTACCCGCACGGCTGGAACGGCAAACAGTTCTTCCACATGGTCAAGTGGGGCATGACGCCCATGCAGGCCATCCAGGCCGCCACCACGAGCGCCGCCGACCTGATCGGCTGGAAGGACAAGGTTGGCCAGATCGCTCCCGGTTTCTACGCCGACCTCATCGCCGTATCCAGCGACCCGCTCGCGGATGTCACCGCGTTGGAGCACGTCGATTTCGTCATGAAAGGCGGCCAGATCGTGAAGAACCAGCTCACCACCGAGCCCACCGACCGCATCGACTGAGCCTGCATGGCAAGGTCGCCGCTCGCCGGCGAACCGCGCTCAATGCCCGTGCCCAAGCACGAGCATCAGCACTCCGAGCAGGGTGAACAGCCCGCCGAGCAACCCCGCTTCGTAGCGCTCGAAATTCTTCACCTTGAACCGCTCCAGGCCGACCAGGGCCAGCCACGTGAACAGCATCATGCCGGCCAGCGTCGCCACCGCGAGGATCAGGCTGAGCACCACAAACCCGCGCCAGCCAAACTGCACGCCCGACAGGTAGACCGGCAGGAATAATTCACAGGGCGACAAGGTCAGCATGACGAACAACCCGCTGATCGCCGTCCAGTCGCTGGCCTTGGCCGAGACCAGAGGACTGTCCTTCAGCTCCTCCTCCCAATGGCTGCGGTCTGCCGCTTCGTGCCCGCAATGCTCTGTCGGGTGGTGGTGCGTGCCCAGCACGTGGTGGTGCCCCACGCCGCGGCCCCGCCATTGCCGCCAGCAGTAATACGCGCCGATGGCCAGCAGGACACCCCCGGCCAACTTCGGAAAATATTCCTCGGCATACTCCTCTAGCTGGAAACCAAACCACGCGATGCCCAGCCCGAGCAGGCCAGTAAGCGCCACATGCCCGAGCCCGGCCAGCGCGGCCACGGACAGGGTCTTTGCCCGGCTCCAGCCCCGCGCCCGCGACACCAGCACGAACGGCAGCCAGTGCGTCGGGATCGCCGCATGGAAGAACGCCACGGTGAAACCGGTGGCGGCGACGGTAGTGAGCACGGCGGAGTTCATGGCGGGTTGGCGAGGAAAGACCGGGCTCCGAGCCCTGTCGACCTTGAACCCTACCAAAGTCGTCAAGAGGGGCTGATAATCATTCTCGTTCTCCTAATCTTTCTCGTTCTCTCTTGAGCGGCCTCGACTCAGGATAAGGAGAACGAGTAAGAGAATGAGAACGATTTAATATGTCACCCGACCTCAACGCCGTCAGCTCCTACCTGCTCGCCCTGCAGGATGACATCTGCGGCGCCTTGGCACGCGAGGACGGCGGCGCCGGATTCCAGGAGGATCGTTGGTCCCGCCCGGAAGGCGGCGGCGGACGATCAAGGGTGCTGACCGACGGCGCGGTCTTCGAGAAAGCCGGCGTCGGCTTCTCCCACGTTTCGGGCAAATCCCTACCCTCCTCCGCCACCGCGACACGCCCCGGCCTGGCCGGCAAGCCCTTCCATGCGATGGGCGTCTCGCTGGTCATCCACCCGCGCAACCCTTACATCCCCACCGTTCACATGAATGTCCGCTTTTTCATGACGGAACCACCGGCGGACGCGGACGGCCCAATCGAAAATCCCTCGTGGTGGTTCGGCGGCGGCTTCGACCTGACACCCTACTACGGCTTCGAGGAGGACGCCGTCCACTGGCACCGCACCGCGAAGGCCGCGTGTGATCCGCACGGCGCCGAGCTTTACCCGAAGTTCAAGCAGTGGTGCGACGAGTATTTTTTCATCAAGCACCGTGGCGAGCCGCGCGGCATCGGCGGCCTCTTCTTCGACGACTTCAACTCACCGGGCTTCGTGGATTCCTTCCGCTTCCTCCGCAGCGTCGGCGATGCCTTCCTACCCGCCTACCTGCCCATTGTGCAGCGCCGCAAAGCCACACCCTTCGGCGAGCGCGAGCGCGACTTCCAGCTCTACCGGCGCGGCCGCTACGCCGAGTTCAACCTCGTTCAGGACCGCGGCACGATCTTTGGCCTGCAAAGCGGCGGGCGCACCGAATCCATCCTGATGTCGCTGCCACCCCTCGTCGCTTGGCGTTACGACTGGAAACCCGAACCCGGCACCCCCGAGGCCAGGCTCTACGACCATTTCCTCAAGCCCACCGATTGGGCCAATCAATCCAACCACGAATGAACACGCGTGGACACCACTTCGGAGTCTCCGTTTTCTATTCGTGTATATTCGTGTCCATTCGTGGTTAAAAAATGAATTCAAGAGAACGTTTCCTTGCCGCCCTCGCCTGCCAGCCGCTCGACCGCCCCCCGGTCTGGATTATGCGCCAAGCCGGCCGTTATCTGCCGGAGTATCGCGCGCTCAAGGGCAAGTCGTCCTTCCTCGAAATGGTGAAGACGCCCGAACTCGCTGCCGAGGTCACGCTGCAACCGCTGCGGCGCTTCTCCCTCGATGCGGCGATCATCTTCTCCGACATCCTCGTCATCCCCGAGGCCATGGGCCAGGGCTACAAGTTTCGCGACGCCGGCGGCATCGAGATGGATTTCAGGCTGGAGACCAAGGCCCAGCTCGACCGCCTCGACCCTGTTGGCGTCCAGTTTCGCCTCGATTATGTCGGCCGGGCGCTTGAGCGCGTGAAGACCGAGCTGAAGGGGGAAAAGGCCCTCCTCGGCTTCGGCGGCTCGCCGTGGACGCTCGCCACCTACATGCTTGAAGGCGGCAGCGCCGACGACTTCGGACGCAGCAAGACGGTGTTCCATTCTGATCGCGCGTTCTTTGACGCGCTGATGACGAAGCTCACCGCGGCGCTCATCGAGTATTTCCAGATGCAGATCCGCGCCGGGGCCGACGCCATCCAGATTTTCGACTCCTGGGGCGGCATCCTCGCCGGGCAGGACTACGAGGCCGCCTCGCTCCGCTGGATACGCGACATCATCGCCGCGCTGCCGAAGGACTTCCCCATCATTCTCTACGCCAAGGGCACGCCGTCCCAGTTCACAGACCAGGCCTTCAGTGGTGCCCGGGCTCTCGGCGTGGACTGGACCGTGGACCTCGGCGTCGTCCGCAAGCTCGTGCCGGGCAACATCGCCCTCCAAGGCAACCTCGATCCCGTGCTCATGAACACCGCGCCGGACATCGTCCGCCGCGAGACGATGCGCTTGCTGGAAACCATGCGCGGCTCGACCGGCCACATCTTCAACCTCGGCCACGGCATCATGCCGCAGGCCAAGATCGAATGCGTCGAAGCCCTAGTTGAAACCGTGACGAACTGGAAGTAATGCCCGCAAAGCCAAGGCCGTTTGGACAGAATTAACAAAATGGACAGAATGAACGCGGAATACAAAACGACGTAGCCGGCACCCCGGACTCCATTTCGTTAATTCTGTCCATTCTGTCTGTAATTCTCGTGCCTTCTGCCTCCAAAAACATAGCCATCGTCGGCGGCGGCCTCACTGGTCTGACCGCCGCCTGGCGGCTGCATCAGGCCGGGCACCGGGCCACGATGTTTGAAAAGGCCCCGCAGGTCGGCGGTGCCATCACTTCCCACGCTCGGGACGGCTGGCTGGTCGAGGGCGGTCCCAACTCCCTCCAGGAAACGCCCGCCGTCGCCACCCTGATCAGCGATCTTGGACTCTCCGAGCAGCGGGCCCTCGTGAGTCCCGCAGCAAAGCAGCGCTTTATTGTCCGCGGCGGCCGGCCGCTCCCCGTGCCACTCACTCCCGGCGACTTGCTAACTTCGCCGCTTTTCTCCGTCGGCGCCCGGCTGCGTGTGCTGACCGAACTGCTGACCCGCCCGCGCGTGCGCACCACCGACGTCAACCTCGCCGCTTTCGTCGCCTCGCACTTCGGTCGCGAGATCGTCGACTACGGGCTGAACCCGTTTGTGGGCGGCATCTACGCCGGCGACCCGGAGAAGCTCTCTGCCCGCTACGCCTTCCCCAGCCTCTGGCAGCTTGAGCGCTCCCACGGTTCGCTGCTGCGCGGCTTCCGCGCCCAGGCCGCCGAGCGCCGCGCCAGGGGCGAGGCAAGCGGAGTCGTGCCGATCATCTCGTTCAAGCAAGGCCTGCAAACCCTGCCCCTCGCCCTCGCCGCCGCCCTGCCGGCCGGCACCGTGCAGACCGACGCGACGGTCACGAGCCTCATCCCGGGCCAGCCGTGGAAACTCATCTTGACGCGAGCCGACTCGGTGCAGACCGCCGGCACGACGTTGACGCCGCGCAGGCGCTTGCGGA
>DAORVZ010000234.1:0-4339 GCA_035434005.1 Lacunisphaera sp. | reverse complement strand
TGCGTGAAACCCTGGCACGCCTACGACAAGATCCGCCTGATGTCGCTCTGCGACCACCTCGCGATTGCGAACAGCACTTTTTCCTGGTGGGCCGCCTGGCTCAATCCCTCGCCCACCAAGCTGGTGCTCGCCCCCGATCCCTGGTTCGACCAAAGCCCGCATGACGCCTCCGATGTCGTGCCCGCCGGCTGGGTTCGCTTGCCGCGCAAAGGCTGAACGCCCCCATGTCCCTCCTTCAACACCTCGCCCGTGCCTGCGGCTTTCTGGTCATCCGCCGCCGCCATGCCGGTGCGGGTTATATCGAGCACCCGCCCCGCACGGCCTTTGACCACACCCTGCTCCGCTGCTTTCCCTCGCCGCGCGCCCTGCGCTTCATCCAGATTGGCGCCAACGACGGCCAGCGCGCCGATCCGCTCCTCCGCTACATCGATGGCTGCGCCTGGTCCGGCCTGATGTTCGAGCCCCGGGCCATAAACTTCGCCGCCCTGTCCAAACGCCACGGCAACAACCCGCGCCTCCGTCTCCGGCCGTGTGCCGTCGATTCTCACGCCGGACGCCGCACGCTCTACGATCTCGACTGCCTTGCACACCCGTCGTTGCCCGACTGGGCACATGGCCTCGGCAGCTTCAACCGCGAACGCATCCTCCTGGCCGCCCATGAGCTTGGACTCGACGAAAAAGCCATCATAATGGAGGAAATCACCACCATGTCGTGGACGGAGGTCTGGCAGGATTTCGGCCCCCACCGCTGCGACCTGCTGGTGCTCGATACCGAGGGTCATGATCTGCCCCTCCTCCACACCGCCGACCTCGGCCGCCACCGGCCCCGCATCATCCATTTCGAACACGCCTGCGCGACCCCGGCAGAGCGCTTGGAGTTCTGCGGCAAGCTGCTCGCCCTCGGCTACGAACTCTCAACCGAAGGGCCCGACACCACCGCCTGGCTGCCCGCATGAGGCTCGCCTTCATCTCCACCATTCTCGGCCACCCTTGGGGCGGCGCCGACACGCTTTGGACCCGCGCCGCTGAGTCGGCTTCTGCACGCGGCGATCAACTGCTCATGTCTGTTTCCACCGCCGTCGCCAATCATCCCCGCATCGCCGCCCTGACCTCCGCGGGTGCCGAGGTGGTGATTCGCGATCCGGCGGCCAGCCCGCCCTCGTTCGGCGCGCGCGTGCTGCGCAAACTAGGACTGGCCCGTTCAGCGGACGCCGGCCTGATCGCCTCGCTGCAGTCCTTCCGACCCGACCTCGTCATCTTCAGCCACGGCGGCACCTACGACCTTGTGCTCCACCCCGTGCTCACGGCCTGGCTCCGGTCGAGTGGCACGCGCTACCGGATCATCGCCAACTGGCAGGAGGAGCATCCGCAGCTCGGCGAGAGCAATCTCGCCTTCATCCGCGAAGTCTTTGCCGCCGCTGACCGCCTCAATTTTGTCTCCACCCGCAATCTCACCGTCACCCGCCGCCACCTCGGCCTGCCCCTGCCCAATGCGCAGGTGATCCAGAATCCGCTGCGCTGGCAGCCGGCCGATGTCGCGCCCTGGCCGGTCGAGTCGGTGACCCGCCTCGCTACCGTGTCGCGCCTCGATGAGGGCAAGGGCATCCAGCTGTTGCTACGGGCGCTCACTGAATGCGGCCCCACCTTGCCCGACTGGCAACTCAACATCCACGGCCAAGGACCTTACGAACCGCAACTCCGCGCCGCCGCCGCTCCGCTGGGCGGGCGCGTGCAGTTCCGCGGCTACGTGAAACAACTCCGCGACATCTGGGCAGAGAACCACCTCATGGTCTCGCCCGCGATCGAGGATGGCGTGCCGATGACGATCCCCGAGGCGCTGCTGTGCCAGCGGCCGGTGCTTGCGACCTGCGTCGGCGGCGCCGAGGACTGGCTGGAGCACGGTCGCACCGGCTTCCTTTGCCCCACGCGGGAGGCCGGCGCGCTGGCCGCCACGCTGCGCGAAGCCTTTGCGGCGCGCGACCGCTGGGAAACGATGGGGCGTGCCGCCGCCAGTTCCGCCAACGCGCGCTATCTGCCCGACGATTATCTTAACCTCCTCGCCCCATGATCACACTTGCCAAGACTGTGCAGCGCGCCCTCCGCTCCTTGCGTCTCCGCGTCGCCGGCGCGGTCATCGGGTCACCGAAGCTGCTGGCCGCCGGCATCGACTGTCGCCCGGGCTTTTCCACCCGATCTGGAACCATTGTCATCGGTGACGGGGCTTGGATTGAACAGGGTGTCGTGCTGCATGCCTTCGGCGGTTCCATGCGCCTCGGGCGCGATGTCTTTCTCGGCCCCCACACGGTCATCTACGGCCACGGCGGCGTTGAGATCGGCGACGCGTGCCTCATCGCGATGCACTGCCGCATCGTCTCTTCCAACCACACCGTCCCGCCCTTCGGCACGGACATTCGCTCGCAGCCGGACATCCTCCGCCCGACCCGGATCGGCCGCGATGTCTGGCTCGGCGCCGGCGTCACCGTGCTCGGCGGGGTCACCATCGGCGACGGCTGCGTGGTCGGTGCCGGCGCTGTCGTGACCAAGGATCTGCCGCCTGGCACCATCGCGCATGGTGTCCCGGCCGTGGCCACAGGGGCGCGCCTGGGTAGCCCGTCTGACTCCCTCTCGCCTTGACGCTCACCGTCATCCTGCCCACACACAACCCGGATGCCGGCCGCCTCCGCCGCACCCTCCGCGCTCTGCGGGCGCAATCCCTGCCGACCGAGCAATGGGAACTGCTCATCGTGGACAACGCCTCCCGCCCGGCTTTAAGCCTGCCCGACTTCGCCGACATCGCACCCGCCAACACACGCCTCATCACCGAACCCCAACCCGGACTCACCCACGCGCGGCGCCGCGGTTTCGCCGCGGCCGGCGGCGAATTGATCGTGCTGGTGGATGACGACAATGTGCTCGCTCCCGATTATCTCGCGCAGGTCGCCGCCCTCTTTGCCGCGCATCCCGCCGTCGGTGCGCTCGGCGGACGCAGCGCCCCCGAGTTTGAACAGGTGCCGGCCTCGTGGTGGCAGTCGGAGTTCAACGGCCTCATCGCCTGCCGCGATCTCGGCCCCGCGCCGCTCCTTGCCACCGGCCGCCACGAGTATCCCGCCTGCGCCCCGATCGGCGCCGGGATGGCGCTCCGCCGGGCGGCCGCCCAAACTTGGTTGGCGGATCCGACGGCCGGCTCCCTACCCGACCGCCGCGGCGGCGAACTGACCTCCGGTGGCGACAATGACATCATCCTCACCGTGCTCGCCGCCGGCTGGGCCGTCGCCTACTTCCCCAATCTCGCGCTCACCCACCTCATTCCCGCTGGCCGCATGCAACCAGGCTATCTCGGCCGCCTCAACCGCGGCATCGCAAAATCCTGGATGCAGGTCCTGCACAAACACGGCGTGAATCCCTGGCCGCCGGTGGCTGCCTGGACCGTGCCGCTCCGTGTCCTTAAAGCTTGGTTCGCATACCGCGCTTGGAGCGGCCCCGCCGCCTGCATCCGTTGGCAGGGCGCCCGCGGGCACTTTGAGGGCCGCGTCTTATGAAACCCGGCGCCCATCCGCCCCTCGGTGACCGCGTGCTGGCTGCGTATTTCCGGCGCAACTGGCGGGGCTTCTGGCGTCTGATGAGTTTTCGTGAAAAAAAATCCCTTCGCGCCCGCAGCCTTTATGGCTCCTTCTTCGAGCTGCACCCGCAGGAATACATCGACGCGATCGTCCTCCGCGAAGGCTACTACGAGGCGGAAGTGATCGAGGCCCTGCGACCCTACCTCAGGACCGAGGCCGTCTTCTGGGACGTCGGAGCCAACATCGGGTTGCATACCGTGACGGCGGCCCGCCTCGCGCCGCAGGCGCAGATAGTGGCGTTCGAACCTAGTCCCGCCACCTTCGCCCGGCTCGCTGGGCACGTCCGCCTGAACGGCTGCGCTGCCGACCTACAGCCAATCGCCCTAGGAGATCGAGACGGCTCCGCCACCCTCTACATCAACACCGGCGGGAATGCGGGCATGAGTTCAATCATGCATCCGGAGACCGGTCCGGGCACCAGCGTCCGTCTGGCGCGAGCCGATACCCTCGTCTCCGCCGGGACTGTGCCCGCGCCCACCGTCATGAAACTCGACGTGGAAGGCGCGGAGGAAGGCGTGCTCAGGGGCTTTGGCGAATTGCTCGAGCGGCCCTCGCTGCAAGCGGTGGTCTTCGAGACCACCGCCGAGTTGCTGGCCGATCCCGCGCAATGCACCGCTACCCGTCGGCTGCTGACCGCCGGTTTCCGGATCGAGGCGTTGCCGCGCACGCAGGCCGCCGCTCATCGGCTGGCCAATTTCCTCGCCTACCGGCCCTGATGT
>DAORVZ010000233.1:0-4340 GCA_035434005.1 Lacunisphaera sp. | reverse complement strand
AGGTGCGGCCGATGATCTTGCGCTTGGTCTCGGGCTCGGTGACGCACTTGAGGCGCTTCAGGAACAGGGCCGAGGCGTCGACAACGCGCAGGTCGATCTTGAAATTTCGCTTATACAGCGCCTCGACGTATTCGCGCTCGCCCTTGCGGAGCAGGCCGTTGTCGACGAACACACAGGTGAGCTGTTTGCCGATGGCCCTGTGCAGGAGCGCAGCGGCCACGGAGGAGTCCACACCGCCCGAGAGGCCGAGCAGCACGCGGGACTTGCCGACCTTGCTGCGGATGTCGGCCACGGCGTGGGCTATGAAATCCTTGGTTGTCCAGTCCTGCTTCGCGCCGCAGACGCGGACGAGGAAGTTCTTGATCATGTCTACCCCGCGCTCGGTGTGGAAAACTTCGGGATGGAACTGAATGCCGTAGAAGCGCCGCTTCGGATCCTCGATGCCGGAGAACGGCGAATTGTCGGAGACGGCGGTGGCGACGAAGCCCGGCGGGAGCTTGGTGAGCTTGTCGCCGTGTGAGTTCCAGATACGGAGTTTTTTTGGCAGGCCGGCGAAGAGCTTGCCGGGTTTCCTGATGGTCAGGTGGCCGTGGCCGTATTCGCGGGCTTTGCTGAGGGCGACCGTGCCGCCGAGGAAGTGGCCCATGAGCTGGACGCCGTAGCAAATGCCGAGGACGGGCACGCTCAGCCTGAAGATTTCGGGGTCAGGGTGCGGGGCGGTCTTCGCGTAGACGCTTTGCGGACCGCCGGATAGGATGATGCCCACGACGCCATCGGCGCGGAGCTGGGCCGCTGGCGTGCTGAAGTGGTAGATCTTCGAGTAGACTTGGCATTCGCGGATGCGCCGCGCAATAACCTGGGTGAGCTGGGAGCCGAAATCGAGGACCGCGATTGTCTGTGCCATGCGAAGTTATGGGGGAAGGCTCGCGCGCGAATCAACCCCAATTCCGGCTGCCGCCGAGGCCAACCCGGCTATTTCATGACGGAGCCGGTGGCCCAGGCTGACACCCGGGCTTCCAGAACAGACAGCGGCAGAGCACCCTCCATCAGGACAAGGTCGTGGAAGGCACGGATATCGAACTTCGGACCGAGCTGCTTCTCGGCGGCGGCGCGAAGTTCGCGAATCTTCAATTGACCGATCTTGTAACCCAGGGCCTGGGCCGGCCAGGCCATGTAGCGCTCGGTCTCGGATACGAGGTTGGGCAGCTCACCCTCCGCGTCCCGGCCGAAGTCCATGGCCTGTTCGCGCGTCCAACCTTTGGCGTGCATGCCGGTGTCGACTACCAGCCGCACAGCGCGGTGCATGTCACCGTAGAGCATGCCGAGATACTGGTAGGGATCGGTGTAGAGTCCGAGTTCCGACCCGAGTGCCTCGGTGTAAAGAGCCCAGCCCTCGATGTAGGCGTTGTTGCCGTCGTAGCGGCGGAACTTCGGCAGCGTGGTGTTCTCCACCGTCAGGGAAATTTGGAAATGGTGGCCCGGAATCGCCTCGTGCAGGAACAGGTTTTCCATGCGGGGATTGCGGTAGCGCTTCAGGTCGGAGATGGGCACGTAGAATACGCCGGGGCGCGAGCCGTCGGCAGTGCCGGGGTGATACTCATGAGCGGCGGTGGCTGCGCGGAATTTCTCCGTGGCCCGCACCTCGAACTTCGTGCGCGGCAGGTAGCCGAAGAATCTCGGGACCTGCGCCATGATGCGGCCCTCGATCGCGCGGTAGGCAGCCAGCACCTCCTCGTCGCTCTGGAAGGGTGAGAACGACGGGTCGCTGGCGACGAACTTGAGGAACTCGGGGAGCGTGCCCTTGAAGCCGACCCGCACGCGGATCTTCTCCATCTCACCCTTGATGCGGGTGACCTCGCGCAGGCCGATCTCGTGGATCTGCTCGGGCGTGAGGCCGGTGGTGGTCTGCCAGCGGACCGAGCTGGCGTAGGCCTCTTTGCCGCCCGGCAGCGTGCCGATGCCCGCCGTGTCGCGGCAATGCGGCAGATAGTCAGCCTTGATGTAGGCATGCAGCCGCGCATAGGCCGGGAGCATGACCTGGCGGATCGCCGCGGTGTAATCGGCGGTCAACTTGTCCTTGTCCGCGGTGGCGAGGTCGGCCGGGATCATTTGCAGCGGCCCAAAGAGAACGTTTTTGGCCGGGTCGTCCGCCATGAGCGGCTCGAGCTGGGCCAGCACGCGCTCCATGAGGATCTTTGGCTGCACAATGCTCTTGGCCACACCTTCCTTCATATTGGCGATGGCCGCGTCCACCCAGGAGCTGAAGCCCTGTGCCCGGCTTATGAAATTACGGAAGTCCCGATCGGTCTTGAACGGGTGCAGGCTTTTCCCCGAGCCCATCTGTGCGAAGGTCAGCGTAGGGCTCGCGAACTGGCCGACCGGGAGCAGGTGGAAGAAATGCGTGCCCAGCTCACGGCGGGCGGTGAGACTCCACTTGAGTGTATCGTAGCTCAGCTGCTCGGTGGGCGTGAGGCTGGCGCGGCCGTAGGTGGCGAGCGCCGCGAGGTATTTGTCGCACATGGCGGCAACCTTGGCGCGGTGATCGGCTGTGATCTCATTTTGCCACACGGCCTCGTAGCGGGAATCACTGTCGCCGTATTCGGCCGCGGTGACGGGGAACAGAGCGAGGTATTCCTCGTAGTAGGCATCGAGCATCGCCGGGAACGGCGTGGCGGCACGCAGGGCCACCGCAGAGAACAAGCACAGGGTCAGAAGGAGACGTTTGATCATGGGGGAAAAGCACTGAGTGCTGACAGAATTACCAGAATGGACAAAATATCTGATGGGGCATTCTCCGGGGCCTATTCACGTATTCCGTCCTTTTTTCATTCTGTCTAAAACTTCAGCCGTGTGTTGACGTGCCCGCACTTGGCGCAGGGCGCAGTGTCGGCGCCGGCCTTCTCCGTGTAGAGATGGTCACAGCGGATGCAGTGGAAGGTGATCTTGCGACGCTGGGCGTCGTAGAGGGCACGGTCGCGGCGGTCGTAATAGACCCAGAGCACGCCAAACACGCCCAGCACGAGCAGGCCGTAGAGAACGATATCGAGGGTGAAATCAGGCGGCGTGACCACGGTCGGAACCTCCCATGAAGGCAAGCAGACGCCAAGGGGAAATAAAAACGCGCCGGCGGTGAAGCCGGCGCGTGGAGAATGGACGGCGGACCGGGCCGGTCCGCCCTACTCTTAGGCTTTTGGAGCCTCAGTGGCGGCTTCGGCAGCGGGAGCGGCCTTCGCCTTCTTGGCGCCCTTCTTCTTGGCAGCACCCTTTGACTTCTTGTAGCCCTGATCATCCGCCGCGATTAGCTCGATGATGGCCATCTCGGCGGCATCGCCGATGCGCTGCGGGCCGAGTTTGTAGATGCGGGTGTAACCGCCGGAGCGGTTGGCGAACTGGGCCGCCTTCTCGTTGAAGAGCACCGTGATCGCACCCTCGTCGCGGATGTCCTTGAGGGCCATGCGGCGGAGGTGGAGGGCATCGGCCTTGACGGACGCGGCGGCCGCGTTCTTCGCCTTGGTGATGACCTTCTCGATGAAAGGACGGAGGGCCTTGGCTTTCACGAGCGTGGTCTCGATGCGACCGTGCTGGATGAGGCTGGCGCCCATGTTGGAGAGCATCGCCTTGCGGTGCTCGCGGGTGACGCCGAGGGAGGCGTGGTGTTTATTGTGACGCATGGTGGTTTTTGGTTCTCGGCCCCCGATCGGCAACCTGGTCGCAGCGTTGGGGCGGCAGCAGGCGGCGCGAGGACTGAATTAAGTAGCGGATAGTGGGTAGCGAGTAGAGGAACAGCGGGCGGAGCGTGATGCTCACTACCCGCTACTCGATGCTCGCTGCTGTAGCTCAGGCTTCCTTCTTGGTGTCGAGGAGGCGCTCGTCGAACTTCATGCCCAGTGACAGGCCGAGGGCTTCGAGCTTTTCCTTGATCTCGTTGAGGGACTTCTTGCCGAAGTTGCGATACTTGAGCATCTCCTGCTCGGTTTTCATGGCGAGTTCGCCGACCGTGGTGATGTTCGCGTTGTTCAAGCAGTTCGCCGCGCGGACGGAGAGCTCGATCTCGTTGACGGACATGTTGAGGAGCTTGCGGAGCTTGTTCTGCTCCTCGGAGACCTCGGCGGCGACACTCTCGAATTCGTAGGCTTCCGGCGAGACGCGATCGAAGACATCGAGATGGTGCTTGAGGATCGACGCGGACTGCTTGAGGGCATCGTCCGGGGTGATGCGCCCGTCGGTCCAGATTTCGAGGACGAGTTTGTCGTAATCGGTGATCTGGCCGACGCGGGTGTTTTCCACGGTGTAGCGGACGAGACGGACGGGAGAAAAGAGCGAATCGATGGCGATGACGC
>DAORVZ010000232.1:0-4340 GCA_035434005.1 Lacunisphaera sp. | reverse complement strand
GAATGGCTTTCGTCGCGAGAGTCTCATGGTGCGCGAGGATGCTTGCCGCATCGCGGTGATTTCTGCCGGCTCACCCGCTTCACCGCGATCCGTTGCGGCGGCTGCTTGCGGTGGCGGAAACGGTGACGGTGCCGCCATCGGCGGCTCGGCTGGCATCGGGGGCGGCTCGGCCGCGATCGGGGGCGGCATCGGCTCCGCCGAGGCGGCTTTCGGCTTCAGGCTGAATTTCGGTTTTTCCACCGCAACAGGTTCGGGCGGGGGCGGGGCCTCGGCGGCAGCCACGGGCTCGGGCAGGATGGTGGCGGGTGTCGGCTCGGGGGCCGGAGACGGGGCTGCTTCTTCCACAGGCGCCACAGACAAACGGGGCTTCAGGCGGACGACCGGCGCAGTGCCGGCGGCCGCCGGTTCCACGGGGGGCGTGGTGGCGGATGGCGCGGCCTCGGCCGGGGTGGCGGGTTGGGATTGCGCAGCGGAAGGATCGGCAGCCAGCTTGGGTTTCAGGCGGAGCTTGGGCGCGTTGTCTTCTTCGCTCATGGCCCCAACCTAGCAGTTTCGCGGCGGAGCGGAAACAAAAAGATTGGCCCCAGCATCAGCCTTGTGGCCGGGCCGGGCGGCCCCTAGACACCTCGCGAATTTTGATGAAGCGCGCATTTCTCAGTCTCGTCCTGCTCCTGGCAACGGCCGCCCTCGTTCCCGCGCAGGAGGTGCAACGCCACGGCCTGGTCTTCGAAAAGTGGGTGCGCGACACCTTCTTCGAGGGTTACAAGCCGGCCAGCTACACCCAACGGTGGGATATTCCCGCTGCCGCGAACCGCGCCCACGGCGGCATCCCCGTCAACCCAAAGGCCGTCAAACACGGCACGCCGGTGGATCTCGGCGATGCCCTGCGCCAGTATGCCATTGATGAACCCTTCCTGCTCATCATCGGCTTCTGGCAACAGGACGGCGATATGAAGCGCATCGTCAACATCATCGCCCCGGAGATTTCCCCGGCGCTCTGGCGCCAGCTGTGGGGCCCGGTCACCACGGCCGACCTGCTGAAACTCGACGCCCTCATCAAGGACACCGGCCCATCCGTCGAGGAGACCCGTCGGCGCGCGCTAAAAATGAAAAACTCCCCGCCCTTCTCCGAGGCCATCATCCAGGTGAACCCGAAGATCGACAACCACGGCCAGCGCCGCCTGCAATGCTCACTCCGCTTCGGCGATGTGTTCCGGCACCTCGCCCCCGGGGCCGACCCGCAGCCGCAAGCGCACCCGGCCCTCTTCGGCGTCGAGTATCCCGGGCCGATCGCTTCCGGGCCGCGCGCGCTGAAGCAGCCCTGAGCCGTCCCGCCATGACTGCGCCGGCCCAGCCCCCACTCGTCCGCGCCCTCGGCCGCTGGACGATGGTCGGGCTGGTCATCAACGGCGTCATCGGCAGCGGCATCTTCGGCCTGCCCGACGATCTGGTGCGCCTGGTCGGCCACGACGCGCCGCTGGCCTACCTGCTCGCGACCGCCGGCATCGCGGTATTCATGGGCGTCTTCGCCGAGCTCGGCTCGCAATTCCGCGAAGCGGGCGGCCCCTACCTCTTTGCCCGCGAGGGCTGCGGCCGCTTTTGGGGCATCCAGATGGGTTGGTTCACCTGGCTGGTGCGGCTGACGGCGGCGGCGGCCAACGCCAATCTCTTCGTGCTCTATCTCGGCGAGTTCTGGCCCGCCGCCACCAGCCCGGGACCGCGCCTCGCGCTGCTCGCGCTCCTGCTTGGCGGCCTCGTGCTCGCCAATGTGCGGGGCGTCGGCCACGGCGCGCGTTTGTCCAACTTTCTCACCACGGCCAAACTCGTGCCCATCGCCTTGTTGATCGTCGCCGGTCTGCTGTGGTCCGGCACCCCGGTCATCCAACCGGCTGTCACCGCCACCCCCGCCAGCTGGCTGAGCGCCGTGCTGGTGCTATTGTTCGCCTTCGGCGGGTTTGAGGCCGCGCTGATGCCGCTCGCCGAGAGCAAGGATCCGCGGCGCGACATCCCCTTCGCCCTGTTCACCGGCCTGCTCGTCATCTCCGCCTGCCTGTGGCTGACGCAGATCGTCGCCATGCGCACCGTGCCGTCGCTCGGCGAGAGCGCCCGCCCGCTGGCGGACGCCGCCCGCGTGCTGGTCGGCCCGCTCGGCGCGGGCTTCATCGCGCTCGGCGCGATGATTTCGACGTCCGGCTACCTGAGCGCGCAACTCGTCGGCGTGCCGCGGCAGACCTACGCCATGGCCGAGCGCGGCGACTTTCCCGCGGCTTTTGCCGGCGTGCATGCCCGCTACCGCACGCCGTGGATATCCATCCTGATCTGGGGCTCGCTCGTGCTGGCCCTGGCGGCCTATGGCAACTTCATCTGGAACGCCATCATCTCGGCCGGCGCCCGGCTCATCACCTACGGCATCGCCTGCGTGGCCCTCCTCCGCTTGCGCAAACTCCGGCCGCAGGCCGACGCGTTCCGGCTGCCGGCGGGCCGGTGGCTGGCGTTCGCCGGGCTCGGCCTCTGCGCCGTGCTCGTGGGGCAGATGAGCGTCACCCACGCGGTGGTGATCAGCGTCATCGCCACCATCGGCACGCTCAACTGGCTGCTGGTGCGCCGGAACCGCCCGGCGCCACCGTCCGCCTGAAGCGGACCAATCCCCGGGTTACGCGGCGGCGGGCGCCTTCTTCGCCCCGAAGCCAAAGGCCTCCCGCAGCCAGCTCCACGCCCGGCGCAGGCCGACATCGCAGGTGCCGGAGATCCGATAGGTGCGGGCGAACAACTCCTCGTGGCCGACATATCGCGGCGGCAGCAGGAGCAGCGTGGTGTTCTTGTCCGCCGTCTGGTCGAAGCCGAGCACCTCGGAGAAGAACACGCCCTTGCCGACCACCAGTCCGTCGCGCGGCACCTCGACGGTGCGCTCCGGCATCACCAGCCAGGGCCGGAACTTGAAGAGCAGCTTCCCGTCCGCGTCCTGGTGCAGCCGGCCGTAGGTGCGCAGCGGTGCATCGGCGATGTCGCGCGCCGTGAAAAGCTTGTTGGCGTCGGCCAGCAACTGGAAGCGCGTCCGGCGGAACGTGAAGAAATCCCAGCTGAAGACCGAGCCGAACACCATCAGCCGGAACGCCCACCCGGCCATGAGGTAGGCGACGAGGATGATGACGACCGAAAGCGTCGCGCCGACCACGGGATCAATGAAGGCCGTGCCGGCCACCAGCGAGAGCACGCTGGTGCGGATGCCCTTCAAGGCCGTGTCCAGACCGCCCCACGGGCTGATCAGGATGAGGACGTTGATCGCGTGCCCCACCACCCAGACCACGGCAAACACCGCGATGGACAGCGGCACCATCAGGATCGCCAGCAGCCACGACATGTCCACGGCCGCCAGCGGCAGCAGACCAAAGGTGCCGGCCATCACGGGCGCGTGCTCCAGCCCGGCCGAGTCCATGATCAACTTTGACCCCAAGGCCACCAGCGAGGGGATCACGGCTCCGGCCGCCACGAGCCCGCTGATCTTGTTCTCAACCGTCTCGGCGATATCGAGCGGCTTCTTCATGCCCGGCGGCACCATGGCGGCAATAGTGTCCTTGAAGGCGCACACGCCCACCAGCAGCAGCGCCGGCAGCCAGAACGTGGCCTGCGCGAACCACGGGAGCTGCGCCTTCTCCTCCGGCGTGTCGGCCTTCGCCCACTGGTAGGCCCCGACCCCGCCGACGCCCAGCAACGGCGAGATGGCGATGCCCGTCACCTGCGAGGCCATGGTGGCGAGCTCGATGCCCGGGGTCTTGGCCTTCTTGGCCTCCGCCGCCGGCGCGGAAGCCGGGAACAGCAGGGCGCAACACATCGCTAGACACAGGAGCACGGAGCGTTTCATGCCCGCACCATACCCGCCAACCGCCCTTTGAAAAGCCCACAAAAGCTACGGCCCGGCCTCCACAAGGGAGGCCGGGCCGCAACCCACACAATAACACTGAAACTAAAGAACGAGCCCTGATTCCGGCCAGCCGTCCGGCCGCCGTCAAACCGCGAACGGTTCATCATGCGTTCTTAACCCGGCGGTAACCCACCCGTCACAAAGGCGGTCAACCGAACCAGCCCCGGAAGGGTTTAACCACTAATGGATTCATCAAAGGATGAATCTTTCAATGTGCGCTCCGCCTAATCGTCTCCGCCTTGGGTTTCGGGGGCCGGCTAATCGCCGGCTTTTTTCCAGCCTGCGATCAGCAGGCTCCCCGAATAGGGTCCGGAGACGATAAGTCGGAGGTGACAAGCAAAGTTTCGCCGTTGGCGAAACTCATTATACCAAGCGCTCGTAGCTTTTTGACTATTGTCATCGCGAGGTGCGCGAAGCG
>DAORVZ010000231.1:0-4375 GCA_035434005.1 Lacunisphaera sp. | reverse complement strand
ACGAGTTGCACGAGCTCGCGGAACGCTTCAAGCACCACGCTGTTACTGTGGACGAGGTGATCGGCGTGCTGGGCGATAGAGCCTACACCCTGCTCATCATTCTTTTTGCCCTGCCCTTTGGTTCACCCGTGACCCTGCCGGGGATGTCCACGCCGCTCGGGCTGATGATTGCCATCATGGCGGGGCGTTTCGCGTTGGGCCTGCCGCCATGGTTGCCGCAAAAACTCCGCCGCACGGTGTTGACCCCGGGTTTCTTCCCCCGACTGCTCGAGGGCGCCAGTAAGATCATCGAGTTGATCGAGCGTGTGCTGTGCGCGCGCATGCCGCGACTCACGGCGACGCCGCGACTGGTGCGATTGCACGCGGTGATGGTGTGCCTTGCCGGGTGCATCCTGCTGGTTCCGGCGCCGATACCGTTCAGCAACACGCTGCCCGCGCTCGGCGTGCTGCTGGGCGCGGCGGGGGTCATGGAGCGCGACGGCCTCGCGATCTTGGCGGGTTATGTCTTCACGGCACTCGGCATCGCCTACTTCGCCTTGATCGCGCTGATGGGGGCCGAAGCCTGGGTCTTTGTCCGTGACAGTCTGGCCGCGCTCTTCTGATCAAACGGCCAGCACGATCTTCCCAAACTGCGCCGAGGCCTCCATGTGGCGCAACGCTGCGTCCGCCTCGGCGAGCGGAAAAACCCGATCCACGACAGGCGTGATCTGGTGGGTCTCGACGAACTTTGTCATGCCCGCAAAATCCGCCGGCGAACCCATGGTCGTGCCGAGGAGCGTGATTTGCCGGAAGAAACACTTCCGCAAGTCGAGGGCCTTGGGATTTCCGGTCGTGGCGCCGAAGAACACGATGCGCCCGCCCGGAGCGGTCAGATCGATCAGGTTGGCGAAACCGTCGCCACCGGCGCTGTCCACGATCACGTCGAACCGGCCGGCCTGCTTCTGCAACGCTGCGGCCCAATCGGTCTCGCGGTAACTGAAACCGCCGCGTGCCCCGATGGCCTTCGCCCGGGCAATCTTGTCGGGAGAGCCCGAGGTAACCCAGACCTCGGCGCCCGCCGCCACGGCGAATTGCAGGGCGAATAGCGCGGCACCACCACCCACGCCGGTGACGAGCACACGCTCGCCGGACTTGAGCTGCGCGCGGGTGAAGAGAGCGCGCCAAGCCGTGAGCCCCGCCAGAGGCAGCGCGGCGGCTTGTTCCCAAGAGAGATGCGCGGGCTTCGGTGCGAGGTTGGTGACCGGGATGACGATTTGCTCGGCGAAAGTGCCATTGTCCGGCAGGCCGAGGATGCGGAAATCCGGACCCTGCGCCCGCTGATCGGCGCCCCAGTCGAGCGAGGGATTGATGATGACCCCGCGACCAATCCAGGACTGGTCGGCGGGCGACCCGACTACGGTGACGGTGCCCGCGCCGTCCGATCCGAGGGTGATGGGCAGCTTGATGCCGGCGTATTGGCCGAGCTGGATCCAGAGGTCGCGATGGTTGAGCGCGGAGGCTTGGAGGCGCACGACGGCTGAGCCGGAAGAGGCGGCCAGATCGGAGACCTCGCGAACCACGAGCGGAGTTTTGATCTCGGTGAGGACGGTGGCTTTCATGGCACCAGTCTGCCCGGAATCAGCCGACACACAAGGCCGCGCGCGACCGTGGCTAACGTTTCAGCTTCGTCTGGAGTTTCCTGATTTCAGGGCTGATGGCGGAGCAGTCTCCGCTGCCGCAGCCGGAGGACTTCTTCTTGCCGAACCACGAGCGCAGCAGCAGCGCCGCCGCGAGGGCGACGATGGCGAGGGCGATGATGGTCTGGAGGGAGTGGCTCAAAATCAGAAGTTTTTAGACACAGAGATCACAGAGGAGACACGGAGGTCACAGGGTTTACTTGGGGGCTCCGTGAGCTCGGATTGGGGCTCTGGATTCTCTGTGACACCTGCTTGGTGTTTTAGTTTTAATAGCCCAGCGCGCGGCCGGCCTGGTAGAAGGCGAAGCACACGAGCCAGGCGGTGCCGGTCATGTAGGCGATCTGGAACAGCGGCCAGCGCCACGAGTTGGTCTCGCGCTGCACGACGGCGACGGTGCTCATGCATTGCATGGCGAAAACATAGAACACCATGAGCGTTAAGCAAACGAGCGGTGTGAACAGGGCCGCGCCGTCCGGCCAGTGCGCGCCGCGCAGGGCGTCGCGCAGCGGCGTGGTGTCGTTGTCCGCTCCCTCGACGCCGAAGATGACGCCCATCGAGCTGACGAACACCTCGCGGGCGGCGAAGGAGGTGATGAGGCCGATGCCGATGCGCCAGTCGAAGCCCAGCGGTTTGATGACGGGCTCGATCAGGTGGCCGGCCTGACCGGCGAAGCTTTGGGCGATTTGCGCGGTGGCCGTGGCGTCGGGGTCGGGGTGTTTCGGGTAGGTCGTGAGGAACCAGAGGACGATGGAGATGCCGAGGATGATGGTGCCGGCGTTCTTTAGGAAGAGCCAGCCGCGCTCGAACATGTGGCGGAGGATTTCCTTGAGGCGCGGGGGCTGGTAGGGCGGCAGCTCCATGATCATGTGCTGCTGCGGACTTTTGAAGAGGGTGCGTTTGAACAGCCAGGCGAAGAAGAACACGCCGCCGGTGCCGAGGGCATACATGGCGAGCATGAGGCCGGCCTTGGTGGTCGCGGGCACGACGTCGCCCGGCAGCAGCGTGGCGATCATCAGCAGGTAGACCGGCAGGCGGGCGGAGCAACTCATGAGCGGCGCGACCAGGATGGTGACGAGGCGGTCGCGGGCGTTCTCGATAGTGCGGGTGGCCATGATGGCCGGGATGGCGCAGGCGTAGGCGCCGAGCAGCGGGATGAATGAACGGCCGTTCAGGCCGACCTTGCTCATCGGGCGGTCCATGATGAAGGCGGCGCGCGCCATGTAGCCCGTGCTCTCGAGCAGGCCGACGAAGAAGAACAGGATAAGAATCTGCGGCAGGAAGATGACGATGCCCCCCACCCCGCTGATGACGCCGTCGGTCAGCAGATCACGCAGGTCGCCGGGAGGCATGGTGCCCTTGACCCAGGTGCCGAAGGCCGCGACGTGCTCGTCGATGAAGTTCATCGGCGACTCCGCGAGGGAGAAGATGGAAAAGAACAGCGCGCCCATGATGACGGCGAAGAAGGCCCAGCCCCAGACGGAGTGGCAGAGCACTGCGTCGATCCGGTCGGAGCGCGACGGGCCGGATTCCCGCGGGCGGCGAATGACGTCGCGGCAGAGCCGGCCAATGGCATCATAGCGGCTGCGGATAAGCACGGCGGACCAGTCGGTGCCCTCAGCGACCCAGCGCTGGCGCCACTGGCCAAGAAGATCGTGGGTGCGGGGGCTGAGGGGCTTGGAGCCGGCGACGCGCACGGTGTCGAAATCCGTCAGCAGCAGCAGCGCCTCGGCGCGGGCGATGAGCGGGGAGCGGGCGTCGTTGTCGGTGAGGGAGGCCTGGATCTCGGCGACGGCCGGGGCGATGGGCACGGGCACATCCCAGCGGTGGCGGGCGAGCGGGAGTTCGAGGCGACTCATGGCGAGCTTCAGCTCGACGAGGCCGCGGCCATGGACGGCCTCGCAGGCGATGACGGGCACGCCGAGTTCGCCCTCGAGTTCGGCGGCGTCGACTTTCATCCCGGCGGCGGCGGCCATGTCCATCATGTTGAGGGCAACGATGACGGGGCGGCCGAGGTCGAGGATCTGGTGGACGAGGTAGAGGTTGCGCTCGAGGTTGGCGGCGTCGACGACGCAGATGATGCGGTCGGGTTGCGGTGTGTCCTCGCGGCGGCCGAGGAGGACGTCGCGGAGCACGGCTTCGTCGGGCGAGCGGGCGGCGAGCGAGTAGGCACCGGGCAGATCGACGAGCTGGATGGGGCGGCCGTGCTGCGAGTAGGTGATGCCGATCTTCTTCTCGACGGTGACGCCGGGGTAGTTGCCTACTTTTTGGCGGAGGCCGGTGAGGGCGTTGAAGAGCGTGGTCTTGCCGCAGTTGGGGTTGCCGACCATCGCGTAGACCGGGGCGCGGTCGGGGCCGGACGCCGTGCGCTTGCGGCCGGGCAGCGCGATATGGGCCGAGAGTTTCAACGCGCGCTGGCCGGCAGCTGCTCGACGAGAATACTCATGGCAGCCCGGTGGTTGAGGGCGATGCGGGTGCCGTTGACCAGACAGAGGCTGGTGGACGAGCCGGATATCTTGGTTACCAGGGCGGCCTCACCGAAACCCATCTCGCGGACGCGCTGGCAGAAACTGTCGTCGCCGGTCAATTCACACACCCGTCCCGTGCTGCCGGCAGGCAACTGGCAGAGAGGCGAAAGCGGAATGGGCGAAGTGGGCATTGAAGCTGAGCAAACAACACTCGAAATAGAGCCTACATCTACT
>DAORVZ010000230.1:0-4376 GCA_035434005.1 Lacunisphaera sp. | reverse complement strand
GGCATGGTTTGCGCCATCCAGCCCTGCAAATCGGCGATGCGCCGATCATGGGAAGGATGCGTGGAGAGAAACGCGGGCATTTTGCTCGGTGAACTTGCCTTGGCCATTTTCCGCCAGAAGGTGACCGCCGCGCGCGGATCGTAGCCGGCCTTGGCGGCGTAGCGGATCCCGATAAAATCGGCCTCACTCTCGTGCTTACGGGAAAACGCCAGGATGCCGCCCGTCGAGGCCAGACCGTAGCCCGCGAGGAGCAGGTCATGGTTCTTTTTCCCAGAAGTGGAGGCATCCAGGATCACTCCGCCCACCGCGACCAGCAGTCCTTGGGACATGCGCTCGGCTCCATGCCGGGCCGTCACGTGGCCGATCTCGTGACCCATGACGATGGCGATTTCATCATCGGAGTCAGCCAGCTTGATCAGGCCGGTATAGATGCCCACCTTGCCTCCGGGCAGGGCAAAAGCATTGACGGTTTCAGGCGCCTCGAAAACGACGAACTCCCACTTGGCTCCGGGAAGTGCATCGCCGACCGCAGTGGCGATGCGCTGGCCGATGCGGCGCACCTGCTCATTTACCACCGGGTCGGTGGAAATCTTCTCCTTGGACTTGATGTCCGCGAAGGCGGCCGTGCCGAGGGCAACATCGTCGCCCATCGGGATAATGAAGGAGCTGCGGCCGGTCTCGGGCACGGAGTAGCAGCCACCGAGCAGCAGCGAAACCAGCAACAGGATCAGGCCGACGGTGCGCGTTTTCATGGCGCGCAGCCTAGTGCTTGAAGTGCCGGACACCAGTAAAGACCATCGCCATGCCGCGCTCGTCGGCGGCCTTGATGACCTCCTCGTCGCGCACCGAGCCGCCCGGCTGGATGGCACTGGTCGCACCGGCGTCGGCCGCCGCGACCAGTCCGTCGGCAAAGGGAAACAGCGCCTCGCTGGCCACGACGGAGCCCTTCAAATCGAGTTTGGCCTCGCCGGCCTTCCACACCGCGATGCGCGAACTGTCCACGCGAGCCATCTGTCCAGCGCCGATGCCGAGCGTCTGCTCGCCGCGGCAATAGACGATGGCGTTCGACTTCACATGCTTGCCGACCTTCCAGCCGAAGAGCATGGCGGCCATTTCATCTGCGGTTGGCTGGCGCTGGGTGACCACCTTCCAGGTGGCGGGTTTCTCCATTGCGCGATCCCGGTCCTGCACGAGCACGCCGCCGACGACGGAGCGCACTTCCTGCAGGGCATCGGCACCCAGACCTTCCTTGGCAATGATCAGGCGCAGGTTCTTTTTCTTGGCAAAAATAGCCAGCGCCTCATCCGAAAAGCGTGGGGCGATGATCACCTCGGTGAAGATGTCCTTGATCTGTTCGGCGAGATCCAGGCCGAGGGTCTGGTTGACAACGATGATGCCACCGAACGGCGCCTGCCGATCCGTCGCGTATGCCTTGTGCCAGGCCTCGATTAGTGTGTCCGCGCTGCCGACACCGCAGGGGTTGGTATGCTTGAGGATCGCGACAGTCGGGCGCTCGAACTCACCAATCAGATAGGTCGCCGAGGTGATGTCCAAAATGTTGTTATAGCTAAGCTCCTTGCCTTGCAGCTGAGAGAAGTGCTCGTGAAAGGTGCCGTAAAGCGCGGCCTTCTGGTGGGGATTCTCGCCGTAGCGCAGGCTCTGGGCCTTTTTGAGCGACACGCTGTAGTTCGCCGGGAAACCGCTGAGTGCCTCGAGGTCGGGCTCGGCCTGCTGGCCCTCGAGATACTTTGCAATCGCGGTGTCGTAGCTGCCGGTGCGCTGGAAAACCTTCAGGGCAAGCCTGCGGCGAAGTTCTCCGAGCCGGGCCGGTTCGGCAAAGGCCGCGAGCACGGCACCGTAGTCGGCCGGATCACAGACCACGGTGACGCTCTCATGATTCTTGGCGGCGCTGCGGAGCATCGACGGTCCGCCAATGTCGATATTTTCGATGGCCTCCTCGAACTCCACGTGCGGCTTCGCGACGGTCTGCTCGAACGGGTAAAGGTTCACGACCACGAGGTCTATGAGGTCGATGTCGTGCTGCTTGGCTGCTGCGAGGTGGTCGGCCTTGTCGCGCCGGCAGAGCAGCCCGCCGTGGATCTTCGGATGCAGCGTCTTCACGCGGCCGTCCATCATCTCGGGGAAGCCGGTGTGCGAGCTCACCTCGGTCACGGGCAGCTTCGCCTCGGCGAGGAGATTCGCCGTGCCGCCAGTCGACAGCAGCTTGTATCCGTGCTGTTGGACGAGGGCCGTGGCGAACTCCACGAGGCCGCGTTTGTCACTGACCGAGAGCAAGGCGAGCTTTTCCATAGAATAGCGCTGTTGTGCGTCCCGGCCATTCCGGCGGCAAGTCGAAAGGCCGTGATAAACCAGCGAATACACGAAACCCACAGAAGGGAGCCCCACGCGGCTTTTTTCCGTGTATTCCGTCTATTCCGTGGTTTCCTCGCCACCGTGACCGCCCCGCTCGAATTGCCCGGCCTCCGCGTCGAACTGGACAAACTCGTCTACCACCACGGCGGCAACCTGCCCCCGGAGCAACCGCATGCCTTCGTCTATTACCTGACCATCCACAACGGCTCCGAGCGCACCGTGACGCTGCTGGGTCGCAAATGGGTCATCGGGCACACCGACGGCACTAGCCTCGTGGTCGAGGGCGATAAGATCGTCGGACAGACCCCCACCCTCGCGCCAAGTGAACACTTCTCCTACAACAGTTACCATGTGTGTGGTTGCAACGGCCGGGTCGAGGGCAGCTTCCACGGCCTCGACGACCAGGGGCGGCGCATCTTTGTCCGCATCCCCGCGTTTGACATGGAGATTCCCGCCGGCTGACTGGGCCTCCTTAATGAAGCTAATTGATCTCAACGCGGACGGTGGCATCGGCGCCAACTCGCTCTACGTCCAACTCGGCGATTTCCACCTCGTCATCGACAGCGGCCTGCACCCCAAGAAGGTCGGCCGCGTCGCCGCCCCGAATCTCCGTCCGCTGCAGGGCGTGAAACTCGACCTCATCCTCATCACGCACTGTCACCTCGACCACATCGGGTCGCTGCCGCTGCTGATGCGCGCCTTTCCCAATACCCCGGTGGTCATGACCCAGCCCAGCCACATGCTCATTGAGCGCATGCTGCACAACTCCGCCAACGTCATGCTGCGCGAGAAGGAGGCGAAGGACATCCCCGACTACCCTCTCTTCACCCACGACGAGATCGACCGCATCGCCCCGCGGATGTATCCCCTCGCCTTCAACAGTCCGAAGAAATTCGCCGGCGCCCGCGACGAGATCGAGTTCACCTTCCATCCCGCCGGCCACATCCCGGGCGCCGCCGGCGTCGAAATCCACCACAAGCACCGCCGCATCTTCTTCACCGGCGATGTCCTCTTTCAGGTCCAGCGCATCCTCCCCGGCGCCAAGTTCCCGACCGGCAAGTTCGACACCCTCGTCACTGAGACCACCCACGGCGCCACCGAAAAGCCCCCAGGCATCACCCGCTCCAAGGAGATGATCCGCCTCGTCGAGACCATCAACGCCACGCTCCAACGCGGCGGCTCGGTGCTCATCCCGGTCTTCGCCCTCGGCCGCATGCAGGAGATCATGGCCATCCTGCACGACGCCCGGAAATTCAACCGCCTCGCCGAGTGCCCCATCTACGTCTCCGGCCTCGGCATGGACCTCGCCGACTACTTTGATCAGATCACCAAAAAGACCGGTCTCGTCCACTTCACCCGCAGCATCCTGAAGGAGCTCAAGGTCAGGAAATCCCCCCGCGATCTGAAACCCGGCAAGGAACCGTCCACCCAGGGCATTTACGTGGTCAGTGCCGGCATGGTGGCGGAGAACACTCCCTCCTACACCGTCGCTTCCTGCCTGCTGGGCAGTGCCAAGCACAGCATCCTCTTCGTCGGTTACTGCGATCCCGACACCCCCGGCGGTCACCTGCTGGCGGCCAAGAATGGCGACCAGTTCCTCTTCGCCGCCCTCAACGTGAAGACCCGGGTCCGCGCCCACATCGAGCGCTTCGAGTTCAGCGGCCACGCCACGCGCGACGAACTACTCGACTTCGCCGTGAAAACCCAAGCCCGCTCCATCGTCCTCACCCACGGCGATCCGCTCGCCCGCGCCTGGTTCCTGGAACAACTCCAGGCCAAGCTGCCGCACGCCAAGGTCCTCGATCCGGTGCCGTTGCAGACGTATCAGGTTTGATTATAAAACTGCAGTCATTCGCTATTCATGGATGCCACGACGCTAGCGCTAATTATTTCAGTTAGCAGTTTATTCATCTCTGCCAGTGTTGCGTGGATTCAGAACAAGAATCAGCAGATTGCAGCAGAGAAGCTGAAGCTGGAACTGTTTGAGAAACGATTCGCTGTTT
>DAORVZ010000229.1:0-4386 GCA_035434005.1 Lacunisphaera sp. | reverse complement strand
CCAGAGCCGGTCCCCATCAACTTATCTGGCCTTCAATTGCATGATCCCGGCTTAGTGTGCTGGCCGGCACCGCCGCCGCGCCGGATTGCCCCGTCGTGTGACACTCCCTTGGGAAACTCCGTCACGCCGGTGTTTTTCCGTGGCTTCGCCGTGACCCGTGGTTTCTATGGCGGCTTCTTCCCATGACTTTTGACTTCGACACCGTCATCGAGCGCCGCGACACCGACTCCCAGAAATGGCAGAAATATGCCGGCCGCGATATCCTCCCGCTGTGGGTGGCCGACATGGACTTCAAGTCGTCCCCGGCGATCATCGCCGCCCTGCAGGCACGCGTGGCCACGGGGATGTTCGGCTACGCCCGGCCGGTCAAGTCGTCGGTCGACGCCTTCGTGGACGCGGCGGAGCAACGCTACGGCTGGAAGATCGACCCGGCTTGGATCGTCTGGCTGCCCGGCCTGGTGGTCGGCTTGAATCTCACCGCGCAGGCCTTCGCCCAGCCAGGCGAGGAAATCCTGACCCTCACGCCGGTCTACCCGCCGTTCATGAGCGCGCCGAAGAACAGCGGCCGCATCTCGACGCAGGTTCCCTTCCGCCTCGATGCCGCCAATCGCCGCTGGGAGATCGACTGGGACGCACTGGAGAAAGCCGTCACGCCGAGGACGAAACTGTTCTATCTCTGCAACCCGCACAACCCGGTCGCCCGCGTCTGGCGGCGCGACGAGCTGGTGCAGCTCGGCGAATTCTGCGTGCGCCACGATCTCCTGCTCTGCTCCGACGAGATCCACTGCGACCTCATCCTCGACGACCTGCCGCACATCCCCACTGCGCTGCTGGGCGAGGAGGTGGCCAAACGCACGATCACACTCATGGCGCCGAGCAAGACCTACAACGTCCCCGGCATGGGCACCTCGATGGCCATCATTCCGGACGCCCAGCTCCGCGCCCGGTTTCACCGCGCCGCCGCCGGCGTGATGGCCGAGGTCACCGGCCTGGGCTACGTCGCCTGCGAGGCGGCCTATCGCGACAGCGAACCGTGGCGGCAGGCATTGCTCTCCCATCTGCGCGGCAACCGCGACTTCCTGCTGGATATTGTCGCCCGTGAACTCCCCGGCGTGACCGTCGAGGCGCCGATCGAGGCCACCTACCTCGCCTGGCTCAACGTCTCCGCGTTGCAGCTCCCCGACCCCATCGCCCACTTCGAGGCGCACGGCGTCGGCCTGAGCGACGGCACATTCTTCGGCGCGCCGCGCGGCTCGCACGTCCGCCTGAATTTCGGCTGCCCCCGCGCCACGCTCACTGAGGCCCTCGCCCGCATGAAACGCGCCCTCGCCACACGCTGACCGTCCGCCACAGCAAAAAAATCGGCCTCGTCCCCGAACCTTTGTAACCTATTAGGTTACAAGCATGGCCTCGCCACCCGACCAACGGCTATATGCTCCCGTTCATCCCCGCCTCCGTCTCTGGCTTGATCTAGGCGAGGCGCTGGCGGTCGCCGCCGAGACCGGTGCCAAGCGCATCCACCTCGCCATGCGCCCCAAGCGCAAGGGCTCCTACCGCACCCGCCGACCCGGCTACGATACACCGATGTGGAATGTATGCGCCACCCTGATCAAGGCGCAGTTGCTCCCGCGCGGCGCCAAGGTCCGGCTCGCCCGCTATCTTGGCATCCCACGACAACGGCTGCAGGACTACTTGCGGGGCCGCTCCCGGCTGCCCGATGCGGAAGTGCTCCTCCGCCTGCTGCACTGGCTCGCAGAGAAACAAGCGGGCCGCGACCTGAGCTTGTAACCTAATAGGTTACAAAGGCTCCGCCTTGCGCGGGGGAGAAAAAGCACCCACGTTCCGCCCATGCGCATCGGGCCCTACGAGCTGGATTCCAACCTCTTCCTGTCGCCGCTGGCGGGCTACACCAACCTGCCCTTCCGGCTCGTCGTGCGCGAGATCGGCGGCGTGGACTGGACCACCACCGACCTCGTCAACGCCCGCTCGCTCCTCGAGAAGAACAAGCGCGCCCTGCAGATGGTCGCCACTTGCCCGGCCGAGAAGCGCCTCGCCGTCCAGCTTTTCGGCGCCGTGCCGGAGGAGATGCGCGACGCCGCCGCGATGGTCGAGACCATGGGCATCGCCTCGGTCGACATCAACATGGGCTGCCCCGTGAAGAAGGTCACGGGCATTGGCGGCGGCTCCGCCATGATGACCGAGCTCGACAAGACGGCGAAGCTCGTCCGCGGCATGATCGACGCCGTGAAGATCCCCATCACCGCCAAGATGCGGCTCGGCTGGGACGAGAACAACATCACCGCCCCCGACCTCGCCCGCGTGCTCGAGGATACCGGCGTCTCCGCCATCTTCGTCCACGGCCGCACCCGCGCCCAGGGTTTCAGCGGCACCGTCAACCTCGCCGGCATCCGCGCCGTGGTGCAGGCGGTCAAAACCATCCCCGTCATCGGCAACGGCGACGTCACGACTCCCGAGGCCGCGAAGCACATGATCACCGAGACCGGCTGCGCCGGCGTGAGCATCGGCCGCGGCGCGTTCTACAATCCCTGGATCTTCCGCGACACGCAGCACTACCTGAAGACCGGCGAGCTCCGCCCCGAGGCCGGCTACGCCGAGCGCGTCACCGTCATGCGCCGCCACCTTGAGCTGATGATCGGCTTCTACGGCGAGGACTTCGGCTGCCGGCTCTTCCGCAAGCCGGCGGCGTGGTATGCCAAGCGCTTCGGCCCGGCCAAGGAGTTCAAGAAGGGCATCACGCAGTTCGGCACGCGGGCCGAGTTCGAGGCCCTGCTCGCGGCGTATGAGAAATGGCGCGCGCCCTTCCTCGACGCGCACGGCGAGCTGCAGGCCCGTTACCGCCCCGGCGCCATGGTCGCCTCGTTCATGCTCGATCCCGATGACCCGGCCGTGATGCAGCGCAACGCCATCCCCGTGCCCAAGGGCCCGGTGGACACGTGGTAGGGTTTAAACCCTTCCAGCCGTCATCCTGAGCGCAGCGAAGGATCCAGTTGTTCGCCTGTGACTGGATTCTTCGCTGCGCTCAGAATGACAGGATTAGGATGGCCCTGAGTAATCGTTCCCGTTCAGATGCCGGCCGATGTCCAACGTCTCGCATCTCTGGGCCATTTTCCTCGGCACGTTCATCGGCCTGCTGCCGATCATCAACCCGCTCGCGGCCGGCCCGACCTTTCTCGCCATCACCGATGGCGACAGCGAGGAGCGGCGCGCGCGCCAGGCCCTGAAAGGCTGCTTCTACATGGTCTGCATCCTGGTGAGCTTCCTGATCGGCGGCACCTTCCTCATGAATTTCTTCGGCATCTCGATCCCCGGCCTGCGCATCGCGGGCGGCATCATGCTCACCGGCATCGGCATGAACATGCTCAGCACCGCCCGCGACGGCGTGTCGGACCACGAACAAAACGCCGCCGCGCTGCAGAAACCGGACATCTCCTTTTCGCCGCTCGCCATGCCCATGCTCAGCGGCCCCGGCTCCATCGCCGTTACCCTCGGTTTCACCTCGCTGGCCGACGACTGGCTCGACTACGTCGCAATCATTGCCGGCATCGTGAGCGTGGCGCTCCTCACCTACATCGTGCTGCGGCTGTCCTCCCGGCTGGTGAGGTTCATCGGCCCGGTCGGCGTCAATGCCATGACGAAGATCATGGGTTTTCTCATCATGGCGATCGGCGTGCAGTTCGTGGTCAACGGCGTGCTCGGCATCGCCACCGACCCCGACCTGCTGCGCGGCATCCGGAACGTTTTGGCGGGCCGCTGATCCGACCGATCCGGGGCCGGTTCAGTGGCGGCGTTCGACCTTGGCACCCGTCTGGTCCTTGAAGGTCAGCAGGCGGGTGGCGGTGCTGTAGCCCTCGAAGGTGATGCCAAGCTGCGGGTTGACCAGATCGCCCTTCTGGAAGGAGGTGCCCCCGATGAATACGCGCGGCGTCGCGCCACCGCGCACGCCGCTGATCTTGAGGTTCTCCACAAAGGCGCGGAACTGATTGCTGGGTGGCGGCGGGGGTGGCGGGGGCTCCGGCACCACGGGAGTCTCGACGACTGGGGCAGCCACGACGACGGGCGCCGGTTTAGTGTCCACAGGGGCCGGGGTTGTCGTAGCGGGCGCCGTTTCTGCCGGGACTGTTTCCGCCACGACTGTCGGTGTCTCCGAAGGTTTCTCGGCGGGCGGTTCCGCGGGTTTTTCCGCCGGTGGCACGACCTTGGCCACTGGCGGGGGTGGGGCCGGCGGGCGGCCAGGAAACAAGAACCCACCGGCCAGCACGAGCACGAGGAGAAGAACGCCTCCGCCGATGAAGATGAGTTTCTTCTTTTTGCCCAAGCCGCCCTTCTTCTTGGCTGCACCGGGCGGTGGGAATCCGCCACCCGCCG
>DAORVZ010000228.1:0-4389 GCA_035434005.1 Lacunisphaera sp. | reverse complement strand
TGACTCAAGCCCGCGGGAAACCGCGGGCTTTTCTTTTTGGGCCGGTCAGTCAGTTACGCTGACATCACGTCGTAGTTCGCGCCGCGCCTCACCACCCGCAGTTTCGCGCCGAACAGCCGCGAAAGCGCCGCCGAGGTCAGCATCTTCGCCTTCGGGCCGTCCGCCACGATGGCGCCGCCCTTCATCAGGATGACACGTTCGATCTCGGGAATGAGGTCGGCGATATGGTGTGTGACTAGGATCAGGCTCTTACCGGCGCGCGCCAGCTTGCGCAGCACGCTGCGGAATTCGCGCACGGCGCCGGGGTCGAGGCTGGTGGTTGGCTCGTCGAGGATCAGCGCCTCGGGATCGTGCACCAGCGCCCGGCCGATCATGGCCCGACGCTGTTCGCCCGACGACATGGCGGAAAGCGGACGCGAGGCTAGGTGGCTGATCTCAAGGAAGCGGAGCAATTCTCTCGCGCGCCGTTCGTGGGCCGGCGTCGGCCGGTGGTGCGGCCACAGGCCTAGGCTGTTGAAAAAGCCGGACAGCACCATCTCGCGGGCGGTCACCTGCCGGGCTAGCACCTCGTGAGAGAGGTTTTGCAACAGGTCGAGGGCGACGATGCCGATGCGCTGTCGCACATCCTCCAAGGCCCAGTTGTCCAGACCGAAAAGCTGGAAGCGCGTCCCGCGAAAACCGGTCTCGGGGTAGAGTTCGCAGGTGATCAGCTTGACGAGGGTGGATTTGCCCGAACCGTTCGGTCCGAGCAGGGCGATGTGCTCGCCGCGCCGGATCTGAAGTGTGAAGCCGCAGAGCACACGCCGGTCGCCACGGGCGACGGTCAGGTTCTCGAAATCGATCAGGAGCGGAGCGGGGGAGGACACTGGATAACTGTAGGGCGAAGTCGCTGACTCCGCGAAAGCAAAAGGCGGGATCAGTGATCCCGCCCCACCGGACTTAAAAATGGCGGAGAGAGAGGGATTCGAACCCTCGATAGAGTTTCCCCTATGCAGCTTTAGCAAAGCTGTGCCTTCAGCCACTCGGCCATCTCTCCGGGGTGAGCCGGCAAGCAAACGGGCCGCCCGGGCGAGTGCAAGGGCTTTTTCCTATCCCTTGCCGCCGTAGTATTTGGGCTTCAACACGCCGATGCAGGGCAGATTGCGGTAGCGCTCGTTGAAATCGAGCCCGTAGCCCACGACGAATTCATTGGGGATCTCGAAACCGACGTAATCGGCTTCAAAGGGGACGGCCCGGCGGGCCTTCTTGTCGAGCAGCACGCAGGTCTTCACGGTGAGCGCGCCCTTGTCCTTGATCAGCCCCGCCACGGCCGCGAGGGTCCGGCCGGTGTCGAGGATGTCGTCCACGAGCAGCACGTTGTGGCCGCGGACATCCAGCTTCATCGAGTCGAAGATCCGGGGCTCGTGCACGGCCTTGGTGCCGTCGTGGTAGCTGGAGGCGCGCAGGCAGTCCAAGCGCAGCGGGCTGCGCATCTGCCGCAGCAGGTCGGCGGTGAAGATCAGGGCGCCGTTCACGATGGCCACGACCATCAGGTCCTTCTTGGCGTAATCCTTGTTCAACTGCTGGCCGAGGGCCGCGATGCGGCGTTTGATCGCGGAGGGGGTGACCAGGATGTGGGCCAAGTGCTTGAGTTCGGGCGGGCCTTTCGGGGAGGGCATGACCGCGAGGAAAGGCCGGGGGCCTGGGCATGGCAACCTGTTAGAACCCGTCCGGCGGGGTTTATTTTTTTGACTTACCTCGGGGCCACCGGTTGCCTCGCCGGGACGCGCGCCGCCTTCCATGATTTCGATCCAGGTTAAGCAACTGACCAAGCAATTCGGGAGCATTGTCGCCCTGCATGGCCTCGACCTGATGATCAACCCGGGCGAGTTGTTCTTCCTGCTCGGCCCCAGCGGTTGCGGCAAGACCACGTTGCTCCGTAGCCTCGCCGGCTTTTACATCCCGGAGAAAGGTCAGATCCTTTTCGGCGACGAGGACGTCACCCGCCTCGAGCCGCACAAGCGAAACACCGGCATGATGTTTCAGAGCTACGCGTTGTGGCCGCACATGACCGTGGCCGAAAACGTCGCTTTCGGTCTTGCGGAGCGCAGAGTGCCGGCCGCCGAGATCAAGACCCGCGTCGGCGACGCCCTCTCCTCTGTCCGCATGGAGAAATATGCCGACCGAAAACCCAATCAGCTTTCCGGAGGCCAGCAGCAGCGCGTCGCTCTGGCTCGGGCGCTCGTCATCCGTCCGCGTTGCCTCCTGCTCGACGAGCCACTGTCCAACCTCGACGCCAAGCTGCGCCTCGAGATGCGCACTGAGATCCGCCGCGTCTGCAAAGAATTCAAGCTCACCACGGTCTACGTCACGCACGACCAGAAGGAGGCACTCTCCATCGCGGATCGCATGGCCATCCTTGAGAGCGGACGCATCCTGCAGGTCGGCACACCGCGCGAGGTCTACAAGCGGCCGACGCGCAAAACGGTGGCCAATTTCATTGGCGAGACTGATTTTCTTCCCGGCAAGGTGCTCGGCGTGGTTGGGCAATATGTCACCGTGGACACGGCGGTTGGAAGATTTGACGGAGTGTTTGGCGACCCGGCCAATGTTCCCGCGGTCGGCGCGGAGGTCACCGTCTCAATCCGTCCTGAGTGCTGGGAGCTGCACCGCGACGCCGAGTCGCGCAATGTCGTCAAGGGCCGTATCGGACAATCCACTTATCTGGGCGAGGTCGCCCAATACGAATTTGTCACCAGTAACGCCACCCGCCTGAAAATATTTGAGCGCAACCCGCGTTTTGTGGACGGGACCTCCCGCGGCGAACTGTATGCCACGGTCGAGCCGGATGACGTGGTCGTCTTGGTCGGCTGATTTTTATGGATGCCATTGCGAGGAGCGCAGCGACGAAGCAATCCAGCTGGATCGCCACGCCCGGCGAAGCAGGGCTCGCGATGACAATGCCATGAAACGGGTTCTCATCCTCATCACGTTGGTGGCCGTGGTGGGCCTGCCGTTTATATTTCGCCCCAAACAGGTGATCCGCGAGGTCGCCGAAGAAACACTGGTCATCATCACGCCGCACAACGAAGCGCTGCGCCACGAGTATGGTCGCGGATTTCGCGAATGGTATCGCGCCCGCACAGGCCGGACGGTGGCCATCGACTGGCGGGTCATCGGGGGCACGAGCGAGATTACTCGGTTTCTCGAATCTGAATATGTCTCCTCGTTTCAAAACTTCTGGACGAAGCATCTCGGCCGTGAGTGGAGCATGGAGGTGCAGGCGGCCTTCCAGAACGGACGACTAGTGCCCGATCAGACGCCGGAGGATGACACGACAGAAATGGCAGCACGCCGGGCCTTTCTCGCTTCGAGCATCGGCTGTGGCATCGATATTTTTTTCGGAGGAGGGAGTTTCGACTTTATCCGTCAGGCCAATGCCGGTCGGCTGGTCGACTCGGGCATCATGCAGCTTCACCCGGAATGGTTTAAGGAGGAGGTGATCCCGCAATCGTTTACCGGCGAGCCCTACTGGGACCCGAAGGGCCGCTGGGTCGGCGATGTGCTCAGTAGCTACGGCATGATCTACAACCGCGACTCATTGGAACGCCTGGGCATAGCAGAAGAGCCGCGCCAGTGGGACGACCTTGCCAACCCGAAACTGCAGGGCGAGATTGCGCTATGTGATCCCACGAAGAGCAGCTCGATCGCCAAGGCCTTTGAGAATGTCATCCAGCAACATATCTACCGCCAGTGGGCGCGGCTGGCGAAGGAAACAGGTCGTGACCGCAAGAGTCTCGAGACCCAAGCCGTCGAGGCGGGTTGGGCCAGCGGCCTGCAATTGCTGCAGCGGGCCGGCGCCAATGCGCGCTATTTCACCGACACGTCCCAAAAGCCGTCCATTGACGTAATCCAAGGCAACTCGGCTGTCGGCATGTGTATTGATTTCTACGGGCGAGGTGCTTTTCAGGGCACCGCGTTGCGCTATGACGGCTCTCCTGGTCGGGTCGGATACTATTCGCCCGCAGATGGCACGGTGCTGTCGCCGGACCCCATCGCGGTCATGCGCGGTGCGCCCAACCCGAAGGCATCGTTGGCGTTTCTGGAGTATGCATTGTCGATGGATGGGCAGAAGTTGTGGAACTTCAAGACCGGCGTCCCGGGCGGCACCGATCGCTATGAATTGCGGCGGCTGCCGATTCGGCGGGATTTCTACACCCAAGACTTTGCTCGCTATCGATCTGATCCTGAAGTGAATCCCTATGCCGGGACGAATCCTCTCATCTACAACGGGGCTTGGACGGGCGGGGATGTTTTCCGGGCGATGGCTTTTGTGATTCGCGTGATGTGTCTGGATACGCACCCTGAACTCGTGGCGGCCTGGAAGGAGATTATCCGTGCGGGGATGCC
>DAORVZ010000227.1:0-4392 GCA_035434005.1 Lacunisphaera sp. | reverse complement strand
GCCGCCTTCCTAGACAAGGCCGAGCCGACCGTGAAACACCAGGTCAGCTCCTGCCTGCGCAAATTCGGCCTGTCCTCCCGCATGCGGCTCATGGCGGCCTTGCGGTAGGGCAGCTCTGGTGCGCCGGCCCCAGCCCGTTTAGGACACTTGGCCCATAGGCACAGCGTGCCCGGCCTGCTAGACTCAACCTTCCCCTATGAAACTCCCCTCGTTCCTCCTGGCGACGGCGCTCATCCTCACCCCGCTGGCGGCGGCTCCCAGTTTTCCCCAGGCCGGCAGCGACCTCCCGGCTGACCCGGCGGCGCGCTTCGGCTCCCTGCCCAACGGCGTGCGCTACGTGGTCTATCCCAACAAGGAGCCGCAGGGCCGCGCCTCGCTCCGCCTGCTCGTCGAGGCGGGTTCGCTCCATGAGAAGGAGAATCAGCGCGGCGTCGCGCACTTCCTCGAGCACATGGCCTTCAACGGCAGCCAGCACTACGCGCCCGGCACGCTCGTCGAGTTTTTCCAGCGCATGGGCATGAGTTTCGGCGGCGACACCAATGCCTCCACCAGTTTCGACCGCACCCAATATATGCTGGAGCTGGCCCACGCCGACGCGAAAAACATCGCCGAGGGCCTGCAGGTGCTGGCCGACGACGCCGGCGGCCTGCTGCTGCTCGACTCGGAGATCGACAAGGAGCGCGGCATCATCCTCAGCGAGAAACGCACCCGCGACAACGTGGGTTTCCGCACGTTCATCGCGCAGTTCGAGTTCATGCTCGGCGACACGCTCCTGCCGAAACGCATTCCCATCGGCCTGGTCGAGGTCATCGAGAAGGCCCCGCGCGCCCGCTTCACGGAGTTCTGGGACACCTGGTATCGCCCGGAGAAGCTGACCGTCGTCGCCGTCGGCGATTTCGACCCTGCCGCCGTGGAGCAGCAGATCGTCGCGATGTTCAGCCCGCTCACCGCCCGCGCCCCCGCCGCGCCGGAGCCCGTGATCGGCACCGTGCCGTCGTTCACCGGAGTGCGCACGTATTTCCACGCCGAGCCCGAGTCCCCGGCGACGAATGTCAGCCTCACCGCCCTGACCCCGTATGTGGACCGGCCCGACACCGCCGCCAACCGGCTCAAGGATCTGCCCCGCTCAATCGCGCTGGCGATGCTCAACCGCCGCTTCAGCGAGCTCGTCAAGAAGGAGGGCGCGCCTTTCAGCGCCGCCTCGGCCAGCGTCTCCGACGGCTTCCGCTTCATGCGCCAGGCGGACGTCAGCCTCACCTGCAAGCCCGGCCAGTGGACGGAAGCCCTCGCCGTCGGCGAGCAGGAGCTGCGCCGCGCACTTGAGCACGGCTTCCAGCCCGGCGAGCTGAAGGAGATCGTTGCCACCTATGCCAACAGCCTTGACCAGGCCGTGAGGACCGCCGCCACCCGCCGCTCCGGCGCGCTGGCCAACGAGATTCTCGGGAGCGTCGCCGACCGCGAGGTGTTCACGCATCCGGCCGCCGAACGAGCCCTCTACCAACCCGCGCTCGACCAGGTCACGACCGCCGACTGCCTCACGGCCCTCCGCGAAGCCTTTGCCGCCTCCGGCCGGTTCATACTCGTGACCGGCAACGCCACCATCCCCGGTGACGCGGCGTCGGCGATCACCGCCGCCTACGACAAATCCCGCGCCACCGCCGTCTCCGCGCCCGTCGCGCGCACCGAGGCCGTCTGGGGCTACGGCGACTGGGGCCCGGCTGGCAAGGTAGCCCGGCGCGAGCACATCGCCGACCTCGATCTCGAGCTCGTCAGCTTCGCCAACGGCGTGAAGCTCAATATCAAGAAAACCGACTTCGAGGCCGGGCGCATTCGCACTGGCGTGCGTGTCGGTTTGGGCAGCATCACCGAGCCGGCCGGTCAGCGCGGCCTCGCCTCGCTCGCGGGCGGCACTTTCGGCGCGGGCGGCCTCGGCAAGCACAGCGTGGACGAACTCCGCCGCATCCTCGCCGGCAAGAATGTCGGCGCCCAGTTCCAGCCGGCGACCGACGCCTTCACCCTGACGGGCAACACGACCCCGGGCGACCTCCTGCTGCAACTCCAGCTTCTCGCGGCCCAGTTGACCGACGCCGGCTGGCGTCCCGAGGCGCTCCGCCAGGCCCGCAAGGGCCTTGAGCAGATGTATCTCGGTTTTGCCCACACCGCCAACGGTCCGATGTCCACCGAGGTCGCCAACCTCCTCGCCAGCGGCGATCCGCGCTTCGGCCTGCCGGGCAAGGAAGTCATGCTCGCCCGCAATCTAGACGAGGCGAAGGCCTGGCTCGCCCCGCAGCTCGCGCACGGCGCGCTCGAGGTCTCCATCGTCGGCGACCTGGACATCGAGGCGACCATCGCCGCCGTGGCCCGGACGCTCGGCGCGCTGCCGCCCCGCGAGGCCAAGCCCGCCCTCGACGCGTTGAAGAAAGTTTCGTTCCCGCGCGAGCCGTTCAACAAAAGCTACCCCATCGCCACCGAGATTCCCAAGGGCAACATCATGGTATACTGGCCCACGACGGACGGGATGGACGTGCAGCGTGCCCGCCGCCTCTCGATGCTCGCCGGCGTGCTCAACGACCGGCTCCGCGTGAAGATCCGTGAGGAAATCGCGGGCACCTACAGTCCCAGTGCCGGCAGCAGCGCCAGCGACACCTTCCCCGGCTACGGTTACCTGCAGGCCGGCTGCGTGGTGGATCCGGCGATGGCGGGCAAGATTGCCGACCTGGTCGTGGCCATTGGCGACGACCTCGCGAAAAACGGCGTGACCGACGAGGAGCTCACGCGGACCCGCCAGCCCGCGCTGACCGCCGCGAAGGAATCGCAGCGCACGAATAATTACTGGGGCGGCAACGTGCTGGCCCGCGCGCAGGAGAAACCCGAGGTGCTCGACTGGGCCCGCACTCGTCTGCCCGACCTCGAGGCCATCACCGCCGCCGAGCTCAGCGCGCTGGCGAAAACCTACCTCGGGGCGGATCGCGCCTCGCGGGTGACAATCCTGCCCGCCGCGAAATAGTATTGTTCCAGTGTTGTGTGTGGATGCCGCCGCCGGTCGCAGGATCGGCGGCGGCTTCTTTGCCTTCCGGCGACTACACAGCCAATATCTTCTCGCGCAGGTGCGTGCAGCGCAGCTTGGACTCGGCGTTGCGGACGGCCATGCCGTAGGCGGCGGGTTCGCCGACGATGAACACCTTTTTCCGGCCGCGGGTGATCGCGGTGTAGATCAGGTTGCGCTGCAGCATCACAAAATGCGCCTTGAGCAGAGGGACGATGACGACGGGATACTCGCTGCCCTGTGACTTGTGGATGCTGATGGCGTAGGCGAGGGCGAGGTCACCGAATTCGCCGCGCTCGAAGGTGTGCTTCGCGCCGTCGAAGTCGGCCGTCAACGTGCCCTTCACGCCGTCGGTCGAGATGACCTGGCCGATGTCGCCGTTGAAGAGATCCTTGTCGTAGTTGTTGCGCAGCTGGATGAGCTTGTCGCCCGGGCGGAACTCGCCGCTGACGGTCTTGATGCCCTGTGTGCGGCCGTTGAGCGCGGCTTGGAGCGCGGCGTTGAGATTGCCGACGCCGGCGACGCCCTTGTGCATCGGGGCGAGGATCTGCACATCGTTGACCGGATCGAACCACTTGAAGTGTGCGGGGATGAACTTCGTGCAGAGCTCGGTGACCTTCGCGAGGCAGTCCTCCGGCGAGGAGGCGGCGATGAAGTTGAGGTCGCTCCATGCCTGGGCCTTGGCCACCTCGCTGACGACCGGCGGCGGGGAGTTGTCGCCGCCGTTGATGGCGTGAGCGACGGTGACGATCGCGCTCTGGTCCTTCTGGCGGTAGACCATGGAGAGGCGGGTGACGGGGACGTGTTCGGTCGCGATCAGGTCCTTGAGCACGTTGCCGGCACCGACGCTCGGCAGCTGGTCCGTGTCGCCGACGAGCACGAGGTGGGCGCGGACCGGCACGGCCTGGAGGAGCGCGGCGGCGAGGCGCGAGTCGAGCATCGAGGCCTCGTCCACGATGAGGAAGTCGGTGGCGAGAGGGGCGGACTCGTTGACAGCGAAACCCATCTTCGTGCCCTCGAACTTGAGCAGGCGGTGGATGGTTTGGGCGAAACCGCCGGTGGTCTCGGCGAGGCGCTGGGCGGCGCGGCCGGTGGGCGCGGCGAGGTGCACGCGGGCCTTCTTGGCCTTCAGAATCTCGACGAGGGCGCGCAAAATCGTGGTTTTGCCCGTGCCCGGGCCGCCGGTGAGGATGCTGAACTTGTGCGAGAGGGCGTGGTGCAGCGCGGCGCGCTGGAGGTCGTGGAACTGGAAGCCGGCCTTCTCCTGCGCCCAGGTGATGGCGGCCTCGACCTTGATGGCCGGCAGGCCCGAGGGCACGGCGGTGAGGCGGCGGACGACCTCGGCG
>DAORVZ010000226.1:0-4412 GCA_035434005.1 Lacunisphaera sp. | reverse complement strand
GGGCGAGCAGGCCGACGGCCGGGGAGGACGCGCTGTCGCGGCCGGCGTAGGCGGCCTTGCGGCCGAAGATTTCCTCGAGTTGCGGCGCGATATAGCTCCAGGCACCCATGTTCTGGGGTTCTTCCTGGCACCAGATAAGGCGGGCGGCGCGGCCGTAGGTGTCGGCGAGCTCGGCGAGGCGGTCGCGGTGGAGCGGGTAGAGCTGCTCCACGCGGATGATGGCGGTGTCCTTGATCTGGTTCTTTTCGCGGTAGTCGATCAGGTCGTAGTCGACTTTGCCGGAGCAGAGAATGAGGCGCTCGGCCTTTTTGGCCGGGAGCGGGTCGTCAATGATTTCCTGGAAGGAGCCCTTGGTGAAGTCCTCGAGTTTTGAGACGGCGCCGGGGTGGCGGAGCAGCGACTTGGGCGACATGATGATGAGCGGCTTCTTGAACTCGCGTTTCATCTGGCGGCGCAACACATGGAAGAGCTGGGCGGGCGTGGTGAGGTTGGCGACCTGGATGTTGTTCTCGGCGCAGGCCTGCAGGAAGCGCTCGAGGCGGGCGGAGGAGTGCTCGGGGCCCTGGCCCTCGTAGCCATGGGGCAGGAGCAGGGTGAGGCCGCTGGTGCGTTGCCACTTCGACTCACCGGCGGCGATGAACTGGTCGAGCACGACCTGGGCACCGTTGACGAAATCGCCAAACTGGGCCTCCCAGATGCAGAGCATGTCGGGGTAATCGAGCGAGTAGCCGTAGTCGAAGCCGAGCACGGCGGCTTCGGAGAGCAGCGAGTTGTAGACGCAGAACTTGGCCTGCTGGTCGGCGATGGTGTTGAGCGCGGTGAACTTCGCGCCGGTCTCCACGTCGTTGAATACAGCGTGCCGGTGGGTGAACGTGCCGCGCTCGCAGTCCTGGCCGCTGAGGCGGACGGGCGTGCCGTCGAGCAGGAGCGTGCCGAAGGCGAGCGCCTCGCCCATGCCCCAGTCGTAGGGGCCGCCGTGTTTGTGGGCCTCGGCCCGGCCGTCGATGAAGCGCTTGATTTTGGCGTGGGGCTTGAAGTCGGCCGGGACCGTGGTGAGGGCCCGGACCACCTGGTCGAGCACCTTCGCGCTGACGGCAGTGGCGACGGGTTTGTGGGTGAAGGCCGGCTGGAAGACGGCGGTGGAGCCCTTGAAGGGATCGGTCGCGACCGTGTCGGCAGCTGCCGCGGCGGCGGCCTTGCGTTTCTCGGTCTTGGCGGCTTCGCGGGTCTTGGCCTTGACGAGGTTTTCGTCGAGCGCGCCGGAGTATTCCGTCTTGATGGCCTCGCCCTCGGCCGGGGTGATGGATCCCTCGGCGACGAGTTGTTGGGTGTAGAGGGCGGAGACCTGGGCGTGAGCCGCGATTTTCTTGTAGAGGGCCGGTTGGGTGAAGGACGGCTCGTCGGTCTCGTTGTGCCCGTGCTTCCGGTAGCAATACATGTCGATGAACACGTCGCGCTTGAACTGCACGCGGAAGTCCACCGCGAGCTGCGCGACCATGCACACGGCCTCGGGGTCGTCGCCGTTCACGTGGAAGATCGGGGCCTCGACGAGCTTCGCGATGTCGGTGCAGTAACGGGTCGAGCGCGAGTCGGACGGGTCGGTGGTGAAGCCGATCTGGTTGTTGATGACGAAGTGGACCGTGCCGCCGGTGCGGTAGCCGGGGAGCTGGGAGAAGTTGAGGGTCTCGGCCACGATGCCCTGGCCGGCGACGGCGGCGTCGCCGTGGATGAGCACGGGCATGACCTTGCGGCGTTCCTTGGCGTCGCCGCGGATGCGCTGGCGCGCACGGGCCTTGCCCTCGACGACGGGGTTGACGATCTCGAGGTGCGAGGGGTTGGCGGCGAGACGGACCTCGACCTTGGCGCCGGTGGTGGTGGTGAGGATGGACTCGTAGCCGAGGTGATACTTCACGTCGCCGTCGCCCGCGACGGTGTCGGGGATGTAGTTCTCGGAGAACTGCTCGAAGAGCGCGTCGAAGGACTTGCGCAGGATGCTGCAGAGGACGTTGAGGCGGCCGCGGTGGGCCATGCCCATCACAATCTCCTCAATGCCGGATTCGGGGCAGTGGTCGATGATGGCATCGAGCGCCGCGATGGTGGTCTCGCCGCCCTCGAGTGAGAAGCGTTTCTGGCCGACGTATTTGGTGTGGAGAAATTTCTCGAACAGCTCGGCCTTGTGGACGCGGCGGAGGATGCGGACCTTGAGCGGCTTGGTGAACTTCGGCTGGAGGCGGGTGGACTCGATGCGCTCCTGGAGCCAGCGGCGGGCGTCCTGATCCTGGATGTGCGCGTATTCCACGCCGACATGGCCGCAATAGATCTGGTGGAGCGATGCGAGGATGTCGCGAAGCTTCAACTGGCCGCCGCCGGCGAAGTTGCTGACGTCGAATGCGGTGTCGAGGTCGGCCTCGGAGAGGCGGAAGTGACCCAGCGCGAGCTTGGGCGAGGGCGGGGGCGGGTCGCTGAGCGGGTCGAGATGCGACTGGATATGGCCGATGGCGCGATAGGCGTTGATGAGGTAGTAGACGCCGGCCTGCTTGGACGCGTCGATGACGGCGCCGGCGGGCGCGCCGGTCGGGGCCTGACCGTTGCTGCCGAGGGTAAAGCCCTGGAAGAACGCGCGCCAGGTCGGATCGACCGAGTCGGGGTTGTCGAGCCAGCGTTGGTAATATTCCTCGATGAGGCCGGCGTTGGCGCGTTCGGAGACCGTGACGGGATTCATGGAAATGAGTTGGGAAGAAGGGCGAAAGGAGACCGCTTGCCTATCACGCGGAGTAATAGTAAGCGTGGGACAAGGATGGGAGCACCGGCATTCCGCTGAGACAAGGCCATTCAGGGCCAGAGGGCGGGGTTGAAAGGGAATAACGCCGGGGCATCCCTCTGCTTAAGTTAGTTTAATTCCAGCCAACCGAAATGACCGAAGCCAAAATCAAAGCCGCGCTAATCCAGCTTCATGCCGGGATTAAGAATTCTGATGGACCGGCCATAGCCGCCGCGTTGACCGAGCTCGAGGCCCTTCTAGCGGCGCATGGGCCGGAGCTGAACCCGCAATTGCACCATTTCCTGTCCGGTCGGAGCTACGCCAAGGCCCTGGCCTACCTGGGCGGGGGGGCTGCCCTGGCGGCCAAACCGGCGTCATCTCCCGGTGGTTGCGGCGGAGGCCGCGCATGAGTTCGCCTGAGAAAATCTCCACCGATGGTGGCCAAGGTCTCGGCTTGAACCCGTTTGCGGCGCTCAGCGGAGCCGGCTTGCCTGCGGCTCCCTCGACGCCAATCCGCAATCCGCAATCCGAAGTCCGCAATCCGAGGAACCGCGGCCGCGTGGACATCAAGCGCACGACGGCAGGGCGCGGCGGCAAGACCGTGACGCTTGTCACCGGTTTCGTTGGCATCGGTTTGCCCGAAAAGGAATCGCTGGCAAAAAAGATGCGCAACGCCTGCGGCTGCGGTGGCACGGTGAAGGACGGCGATATCGAGATCCAGGGCGACCAGCGCGACAAGATCGCCCTGATTCTGACTGACGCCGGCTTCCGGCCGGTGTTTGCCGGGGGATAGTTCCCCAGACCTGCGGATCGGCTAACGGTCGGCCTGCAAAAGCTCCTCTTGCGTCCACGGATTCCGGTCGCCGGTTATCTGGCGAAGCCGGGTGACGGTTTCCGTGGCAATCGGAGTGCCGGTGTTGCCCCACTCGTGCCGGATATAGGTCAGCACCTGAGCGATTGCTTCGTCGCTCCAGTTGAACGGTGATTTCGGCCCCTGTCCGAATCCGGGCATGGCGGCTCCGTTGTATTCCTTCCCCGCCACGGTGACCGGCCCCTGCAATCCATGCAGCATGATCTTGATCAAGCGCTCCTCGGGACCGTTGACCCATTCGGAACCGGCGAGTGGCGGATTGACTCCGGCTAGGCCTTCGCCGTTGGCACCGTGACAAACGGCGCAGGCTCCTCCCGATTGATACAACTCCTTGCCGGGAAAGGCCGCGGCCGACTTCGTGGATACGGCCGGGAGCGGAATGGGGGCTGCGGCCGGTATGACCGGACTCCGCGCCGGCTGACCCACGCCGAAGGCCTGGATGCGATCGGTGCCGACAAATACGATGCCACGCACGATCAGCGGCTCGTTGTATTTGCCGCTGGTGTGCAGCGCGCCCACGGGACTTTGCCAAAGCAACTTCAATGTGAGGGCATCAAATGCGTAGAGCACCGGGCGGGGCGGGTTGTTGCCGATCAGCAGCGCGGTTCGCGGGGCGTTTTCATCGAAGACCCAGACAATTGCGTCTGCGCCCCCGCGGCTGCTGACCACGGGCGAGCCGGGATTCCCGAAGATCTGCGACTGTTCGTATTGGTCCACCTCGAGATAAGCCGGGCGGCCGGGCGTGGTGACGATGCGCAACCGGGCCAGGCACGGGGCGGT
>DAORVZ010000225.1:0-4415 GCA_035434005.1 Lacunisphaera sp. | reverse complement strand
CGGGACCTTGGAGTAGGGGGATTGTCAGTCGCCGTGCGTGCCGCGCTGCACGATGTTCAGGAAGTCCTGCGAGAAGCCGTCCATGTCGATCGCCTGGCGCTTCACGCGACCCGCGAACATGTTGTAGGCGACGACGGCGGGGATCGCGACGAACAGACCGGCCGCGGTGGCGACGAGCGCCTCGGCGATACCAGGGGCGACCGTGGCGAGCGTCGCCTGGCCCTGCGAAGCGATGTCCTGGAACGCCTCCATGATGCCCCACACCGTGCCGAAGAGGCCCATGAACGGCGCGCCGGACACGAGCGAGGCGAGGATGATCATGCTGGCCTCGTAGCGCAGCGACTGGCGGGCGAGCGCGCGCTGGATGGCGTTCTCGGCGTGCTCCAGCCGGCCGCGCGGGGTGTCGTCGCCCTTCTCCTTCCCGATCGCCGCTGCGCGCCAGTAGGCCTCGAGGGCATCGGCCAGCAGGTCGGCATACGGGATGTCGCGGCGGTTCTTCAGGTTCTCCGGCAGGTCGAGGATGTGTCGCTGTTCACCGAGCCGCCGCTCGAAGGCGAAATTCAGCGCACGGAGTTTCTTCAGTTCGGAATATTTGCCCATCATCAGCGCCCAGGCGAAGATGCTGAAGACCGCCAGCAGGGCGATGACCGCCTGGCCGACGCGATCGGTGATGAGGAATACCTGCCAGACATTCAGGGAGGCAAGGTGGGACGAAAAAAGGAGGCTGGGCATGTGGCTGGAGTGTTGGCGCGTTTGGCGCGGCCAATCAATGGGAATTCTCGCCTTTCGCGCGCTGGCGGCGGGCCATCTCCCCGACCCGCGCGCCTGATTCTGGTTGCGCGCCGCCGCCAACCTTTTTTCGTGGGGGCTGACTTCCCTGTTCATGCCCACCACGCCCAAATCCGCCGGCAAGCTTATCTCCTTCGAGGGGTCCGAGGGCAGCGGCAAGTCCACCCAGATCGCCCGCCTGCTCGCCCACCTCCAGCAGGCCGGGCGCGAGATCGTCGCCACCCGCGAGCCGGGCGGGACCGACCTCGGGGAGCGCATCCGCGAGATCCTCCTGCACAAGGACGAGGGCCAGGGCATGTGCCCCGAGGCCGAACTCCTGCTCTTCACCGCCGCCCGGGCCCAGCTGGTGCGCACGGTCATCGCCCCCGCCCTGCAACGCGGGGCGATCGTGGTCAGTGACCGTTACCTGGACTCCTCCACCGTCTACCAGGGCGCAGCCCGCAACCTCGCGGCGGAGCCGGTGGCTGCGGTCAACGCCTTTGCGGTCGGCGAAATCATGCCGCATCTGACCGTCGTCATCGATGTGCCGACCGAGGTCAGCCTCGCCCGCGTCCGTCAGCGCTCCGCTGGCCGGCCCGACCGCATCGAGCGGGAGGACGCGGCCTTTTTTCAAAAGGTCCGTGATGCCTACCTGCAACTGGGCCGGGACGCGCCGCAACGCGTCATCGTCGTCGACGGCACGCAGTCGCCCGACGCCATTGACCGGCAGATCTGGGCCGAGGTGCAGAAGCGCCTTGATTGAGTCCTCCTGCCTCACGCCCCTTGCCTGAAACCTCCCCACTTCCCTGGCCCGCCGCCCTGTCCGGCACCCCCGCCGTCGCGGTCATCGAGCGGGCCATCGAGCGCTCACGTCTGGCCAACAGCCTGCTCCTGCACGGGGAGAACCTCGGCACCCTCGCGTCGGTCGCCCACGCCATCGCCGACCGGCTCCTCAACGACCCGCGGCATCAAGCACAGCATTTTCCGCCGAAACAGCATCCGGATTTCTTCGCCCTCCGCCCCGCCGGCAAGATGCGGCAGATCTCCGCCGAGGTCACACGTGACCTCATCGGCTCGATTCAGGTCACGCCGCAGATATCCCACCGCAAGGTCGCTGTAATCTATGAAGCCGACCGCATGCATCTATCGGCGGCCAACATCTTCCTCAAGACGCTCGAGGAGCCGCCGGCCAGCACGACCATCCTCCTGCTGACCACCCGCCCCTACTCGCTGCTCACCACCATCCGCAGCCGCTGCCTGCACTTTCGCTTCACCGACGCGGGCAGCGAGGCCCTCGCCGGCGCCGACGAGCCCACCCGTGCCCAGTGGCAGTCCACCCTCGCCGACTATGCCGCCTGGCTGCAGTTGCTCACCGCCGGCGTCGTGGAGAAGCGCGCTGTGGCCGACCAGCTCATGGGCGTCTACGGCCTCATCACTCGCTTCAACGCCGTCCTCGCCGCCGCCACCGACCAGGCCTGGAAGCAGCAGAAGGAAAAACTCCCTGACGACATCGGCGATGAGGAGCAGGCCGCCATCGAGACCGGCATCGCCAACGGCATCCGCCTGAAACTTTTCGCCGAGATCGAGCCCGCCACCCGCGACTTTGCCCAGCAGCGCCTCCTCGCAGGCGAAGACTCCGCCCGCCGCTCCCTCGTCGCCGCCGTCGGCCAGCTGGAACACGACATCGGTTTGCTCCGCTTAAATCTGAACGAGGCCGCTGCACTCGAACACTTTCTGCTCTCGTCGCTGCGGCTGTGGGCGAAACGTTAGGGTGCGGACTCCGATCCGCGTCGCGGAGGTCAACGGAGTGACCGTCCTACCCTAAAACCAGCCGGACAAACTCCTCCCGCTTGTCCATGTGCGGGTTGTGTCCGGAGTCGGCGATCACCTCGATCTTCCCCGCCGGGAAATGCTGGCGGATCAACCCGTGATCGCGTTCCTCAGCGTAACGGGAGCGCCCCCCCAGGATGAACAGCGTCGGTCCGGCGAAACGATCTTCCGGCTGCAGGCTGTTCTTCTCCATCGCAGGCAAGGCCTCCGTCAGCACCGGCACGTTCACCTGCCAGCGCCAGCGGCCGTCCTCCTGCACGAGGTTGGTCGCGAGGAATTTTCTCATGCCGAGGTTCTCCACCCGCGCCTCGAAGCGCATCTCCGCCTCCTGCCGCGATGTCAGGCTGCCGAGGTCGAGCTCGGTCATGGCGAGAAACTCCCCGCGGTGCGCCACCCAGTAATAATCCTTCGGGGCGATATCCACGACCACCAGCCGCTCCACCCGCTCCGGGTGCCGGCAGGCCAGCAGCATCGCGGTCTTGCCGCCCATGCTGTGCCCGGTGACCACCGCCTTGGCCAGGCCTTGCGCGTCCATCCAGCCGACGATGTCGTCCATCATCACCTCGTAGCTCATCTCCGGGGCATGCGGCGACTTGCCGTGGTTGCGCGCGTCGAGGGCGAACACGTGGAAATGTTTCGCGAGGTCGCGCCCTGTGCTCAGCCAGTTGCGGGACGAACCCAGCAGCCCGTGCAGGACGATCATGGGCGGCTTCCCGGCGCCACCGAGATCGGTGAAATGGAGATTAACCACGAAGGCACGAAGAACACGAACGGGAGCCAGACCAAGCCGAAATTACCGCGTCTGCCCATCCCTGCATTTTTTTCGTGCCCTTAGGGGAACTCGGACTTCTTAGTGCGCTGGTGTTCGCCCAAACGCGCCGAAAATACCCAAGGCGGGTATAACTACGCGGGCATAAAATTGCTCGATAACACGCGGAAACGACCACTAACTAAAGAAGTGGTGTTAGTCCTCGGCGGAGACTTCAGACTTTAAATCTATCCCCCAACATTCACCTATGAATGGCCTAATCCGAGATTTCCATTTAGCACTTCGGACGTTGCTGCGGAGTCCCGGCTTCCTAATCGTCGCGGTTACCAGCCTAGGCCTGAGCATTGGGGCCAACACGGCCATCTTCAGTTTTGTGAACGGGGTGTTCTTCAAACCTCTCCCTTGCGCCGAGCCAGACCGCTTGGTCGCCGTGATGGAAATGCCCGCCGCCTCTTCTGTCGGCGCCAATTCACCCCAAAATTTTCTCGACTGGCAGCGTCAGAATACCGTTTTCGAATCTATCGCAGCCTACTACAACTACGCCTCGGTCTCGCTCGGGGGCGTGGCGGAAGCAGTGCAGATTCCGGGTGCGCGGGTTTCGGCGCGTTATTTTGATATCCTGCGATTACGGACGGTCTTAGGCCGGACCTTTGCCGAAGATGAGGATCAGCCAGGCAAGGACCACGTCGTGATCCTCAGCCATAACCTTTGGAGCACCGATTTTGGCGCCGATCCGAAGATTGTTGGAACCTCCATTCGGCTCAACGACGAACCTTATACGGTCATCGGTGTGCTGCCTAAAGACTCTCCGCTTGAGCGAGGACGGCCCCGCCTCTGGCGGCCACTTAGCTTTGCTCCCTCAGAAATGACGCGCAACGTTCACTCGCTGGGCACCGTTGCCAGGCTGAAACCCTCGGTATCCCTTGAACAGGCGCGTCAGGAAATGGACCTGATTGGGAAGCGCATCGCCGCCGATTTTCCCGTTTCCAATAAAGGCTGGGAGGTGCGCGTGTATCCCCTGTCCAGGACTCTTTTGACGAGGGGTTGA
>DAORVZ010000224.1:0-4416 GCA_035434005.1 Lacunisphaera sp. | reverse complement strand
CCAACGCCGCCGCCCTCAACGGCAACGGGCTGATCGCCGACGCCACCACCTCCGCCAGCAGCATCCAGAAGGTCTATAACTATTTCCCCGACATCACCTACGCTCAGTTCCTGGCTGATCCACGTATTGCGGGATTCAACCTGAATGCCTACATGCCGATCAGTATCCTCGATCGTGAACACGAAGGCCCGGCATGGATTGGCACCCAGCGCCCGCTGGAGATTCTCAACACCCACACGCGGGTCATCAACGAGACCAATGATTTTTACATTAACGATGTATTTTCCGTCATCGGCGACCGCGTTTACGTTATGGCCGGCATGCGCTATGCAGGCAACAAGCGCAACACCCGGACCTATGTTACCGGCACCTTTCCCAACAAGACCTACATCGCGGACCCGACCCCCGTCTTGGTCGAAGCCAGCTCCCCCACCCACAGCGTCGGTGCGGTCTGGCACCTGACCAAAGACAAAACTTGGTCGCTCTACGGCAACCTCAACACCGCCTTCAGCCCTGCATACCAGATTCAGCCCGACGGTTCCGCCCTCGACCCCGAGACAGGCGAGCAGAAGGAAATCGGCCTCCGCGTCGGCCTGCTTGGTGGCCGCATCCTCCTCCTCGGCGACTACTTCGAGCTCCTGCAGAACAACGTGCCCCGCGCCGATCCCGCCCGCCCCGGCGAAGGCTGGTTTATTCAGGAGGAAGGCGCTTTCAGCAAAGGATGGGAGCTGAGTTGGAACGCCCGCGTGACCGACAACTGGCTCGTAACCGGTGGTTTCAGTGACACCAAAGCCTGGAACAAGCGCACCGGCCTGACGCAAGCCCTCATGCCTAGGCACCGGTTTTCGATGTTCAGCCGCTACAACTTCAATTCCGGCCCGCTCAAGGGCCTGAACCTCAACCTCGGCACCATCTACACCGGTGTGCGCCCGCAGACTCGCAGCACCGAGCGCGGCGAGCCGGCTTGGCATGTGCCCAACTGGTGGCGCTTCGACTTCATCGTCGGCTACAATTGGAAGCCCACAGGCAGCCGCTTCCGCTACTCCGTCTCGGCCTCGATCACCAACCTCCTCGACAACCGCGAGATTTACTACGTAGCCTCCAACTCCCGCTTCACCCTCGATCCAGGCCGCGTCGGCAGTCTCGCTCTCGGTGTGCAGTTCTAGTCGGGTTCCCGATGAAACGACACCTCGTCCACCTCGCGCTGGCGGCCACCTTGGCTGTCAGCGCTATGGCCGCTTCACCCGTCCTGCCACTCACGCAGCACGGCGGTAAATGGCCTGCCGGCCACGTGCAGGGCATCGCCGTGGATGTCAATGGCGGCTACATCTACTACTCGTTCACCACGCTGCTCGCGAAATACGACTTCAGTGGCAAACTCATCGGCACGATCGAGAACTTGCCTGCCCACATGGGCGACATGGACTTCAATCCCGACGACGGCTTGCTCTACGCCTCCTTCGAAAATCTGCCGAACCAAGCCTACTACGTCACGATGATCGACGGGTCCAAGATTGATCGCGTGGGCATCGATCTCGCCAAGACGGACATCTTCCACACCGTTTATATCGCCGAGATTCTCAAGGATTACCTCGTGGACCTGAATCACGACGGAAAAATCACCCTCGATTATGGCAAGAACCGGGAGGACGAGGCGAAGAGCCCCGACCATCGTTACGGCGTTGCCGGTTTCGACGGCGTCGGCTTCGGTCCCGCATTCGGTCGCACGGCCGGTCCGCGCTACCTCACGCTCGCCTACGGCATCTACAACAACCTCGACCGCACCGACAACGATCATCAGGTCCTGCTGCAATACGACGTCAGCAATTGGGCGCAATACGCCCGTCCGTTCCGTCCGGATGCGCCGCATCGCAGCGGCCCCCCGGCGCCGCACGGCAAGTATTTCGTCCGCACCGGTCACACGACCTGGGGCGTGCAGAATCTCTCCTACGACGAGAGCTTGCAGCGCTGGTTCCTCGGCGTCTATCAGGGCAAGAAGAAGGAATTCCCCAACTACCTGCTATTCGCCGTCGACGCGAGCACCCAGCCCGTGCTCGGCGATCTCCTCGGGGTGCCCGGCCCGGGTGGCCAGGACTGGGAGCAGGGCCTGCTGCTCGCACTTGCCGATGACGGCTTGAAAGACCCCGCCACCGGCATCCGCGGCTGGAATCAAAAGGCCGATGTCGGTTTCCAGTCGGTGGGCGGCGGTTTGTTCTATCTCTCGAAAAATTCCGGCGGCAAGGATGCCAAGGGCCGGGGCTGGCAAAGTGCCGATCTCACGTTGATGCGCTGGACGGGTGAAGCGAATCGACCGTTCGTGCCTGCCACCGCGGCCGACCTCCCACCCCGACGCTGAGACACTCCGGACCAGCCAGCCCGCCTCCCTTACCCCGAGGTATACGATGGGGGTTTTATTGCCCGATGATCGATCCGGGTTGATCCAATTTTGGCCACATCGCCACTGGCGAACCTCCCCTTTCTTTGATTTGCCGACTGCGCTATATCCGGCGGAAGTCAATGCAGTCGCTGTCGTCCATTCTCCCGATTCCGACAAGTCGTGGCTGGCGTGAGATTCTAAAGAACAACCTCCTCGTCCCTGCAGTGGCCCAATCCCCTAGATGAAACCCTTCGTCATTCTCGCCTTCGCCGCCGTCGCGCTCACGCAGGCCCTAGCCATCGAGCACATCGTCCTCGCGCATCGCGGCGCCAGTGGCTACCTGCCCGAGCACAGCCTCCCGGCCAAGGCGGTGGCCCACATTCAGGGCGCAGACTTCGTAGAACAGGACCTAGTGCTGACGAAGGACGGCGTGCCCATTGTGCTGCACGACATCCATCTCGACACCATCACTGACGTCGCCCGGAAATTTCCCGAACGCCAGCGTCCGGACGGCCGCTTCTATGCCATCGATTTCACTCTTGCCGAAATCAGGCAGCTCACCGCGACCCAGCGCTTTGATCCCAAGACCCACCAGCCGGCATATGCCGGCCGCTTTCCGCTCGGAGGCTACAGCTACCATCTCCATACCTTCGAGGAGGAGATACTCTTCCTCGAAGGCCTGACCATCAGCACCGGCCGCACCGCCGGGCTCTACACCGAGATTAAGCAGCCCACTTTCCACCGCCGCGAGGGGCAGGACATCGTGCGGATCGTCGCCGACATCCTCCAGCGCCATGGCTATGGGACCCGCAAGGACGAAGCTTGCTGGATCCAGTGCTTCGAGGAGACCGCCCTCCGGCGCCTGCGCACCGAACTCGGCTGGAACGGCAAGCTCATGATGATCCTCGGTGGAAAAAAGCCGGGTGCCGACGGCACCGACTACGACGCGCTCTCCCGGCCGGCCGGCATGAAACGGGTCGCCACCTTCGCCGATGCGATCGGCCCTGGCATCGGCCGCGTCGTCACCTGGGATAAATCGGGCCAGCTCCACGTCAGCGCCTTCACTCACGACGCCCATGCGGCCGGCCTGCAGGTGCACTGGGGCGTGGTCCGCCGCGACGACTTGCCCGACAACTGTCCTTCCCTCGACGCGCTTCACGCCGCATTGTTCGAGGCCGCTGGCAGTGAGGGCGGATTCACGGATTTCCCCGATCTCACCGTGCAGTGGCTGAAAGACCACAAGCTGCGCTAAGCCCGTCACCTCCATGTCCACTTCCCAAGCCAGCCCCTCCAACACCCGCGTCCGAATTCAGGCCTTTGGCCGCTTTCTCAGCGGCATGGTGATGCCCAACATCGGGGCCTTCATCGCCTGGGGCTTCATAACCGCCTGCTTCATTCCCACCGGTTGGATTCCCAACGAATCCCTCGCCCGCTTGGTCGGGCCGATGATCACCTACCTGCTCCCACTGCTCATTGGCTACACCGGCGGCCAGATGGTGCATGGCGTGCGCGGAGGTGTCATCGGCGCCGTAGGGACACTCGGGGTCATCGTCGGCGCGGAAATGCCCATGTTCCTCGGTGCCATGATCGTCGGCCCTGCCGCAGCTTGGTCGCTCAAGCGCTTCGATGCCCGGGTCGGCAATCACATCCCCGCCGGCTTCGAGATGCTGGTAAACAATTTCTCTCTCGGTCTGATCGGCGGCGGCCTCGCTTTGTTCGCCTGCGTCGCTGTTGGTCCACTCATGACGGCCACGGCGGGTGCCTTCGCCAAGGGCGTCCAGGTCGTTGTCGCCTACAAGCTCCTACCGCTCTCCCACCTCCTCATCGAGCCGGGCAAGGTTCTGTTCCTCAATAACGCGATCAACCACGGCATCCTCAATCCGATCGCCATCAGCGAGTCCCATGCCGCCGGCAAATCCATCCTCTTCATGCTGGAGTCCAACCCGGGGCCCGGCCTCGGTCTCCTGCTCGCCCTTTGGTGGCTCGGCCAAGGCGCCGTCCGCCAGTCGGCCCCGAGCGCGGCCATTATTCACTTTCTC
>DAORVZ010000223.1:0-4422 GCA_035434005.1 Lacunisphaera sp. | reverse complement strand
CTCGAAGTGCGTCGGCCGGCCGGCCGGGCTGGTGTGGGGCTGGCGGCAGGCGAAAAGTTGTGCCACCAACGCCAACGCCTCGGGCTCCGAAACCGTCGCCGGCAGGCGCACAGCCTTTTGCGCAGCCAACCGTGCAAGTTCCTCTTCGGCCAGCGCCGCCTTTTTTTCATCCAACCGCCCCTCCCGCATAAGGCCGATGACATCGCGGAGGAAGCCTTCCGCGTCCGCCGGTTCCAACCACACCGGCACGGCCTCGATCCGGAAGAAATTCCGGCCGAACTCCGCCACCTCCAAACCGTGCGCGTGCAAAAACCGCATCCGATCCACCAGCAAGGCGCTGGCGATGGCGTCCAACTCAACGGGCAGCGCGAAGAGCAAGCGCTGGCTTGCCACCTCGCCCCGCGCGAACTCGTCCTGCAAGTGCTCAAACCACACCCGCTCGTGCGCCGCGCGCCGGTCGAGCACCACCACCCCGCCTGGCGCCTCGAACAACGCATAGTCACCGTGCGCCGCCCCCAGGAAACGCCAGCCGAGCAGACGCGAGGCGTCCGCTCGATTTTCGATTTTTGATTCCCGATTTTCGATTGCCTGTCCACCGGGCGGCGGACTGTAGGTTGCGCGCTCGCGCGCAACGGGCAATACCGTGAACGGCCGGAAGGGCTGCGCCATCACGCTGGGCGGTGGTTGGCAGGGCGCGGGCTCCGGCCGCGCCTCGACCGGCGGCGAAACCGGATCTCCCGGCATGCTTTCGGCCGGGCGGCTGAACTCCCGCAGCGCCTGCAACACCGCGCGGATAACAAAGCCGCGCACGGCGCCCTCGCTGCGAAAACGCACCTCGCGCTTCGCCGGATGCACGTTCACATCCACCGCGGCGGGATCGAGATCGAGGAACAGCACAGCCACGGGATAACGCCCCTTGGCCAGCGAGGTGGCATACGATTCGATCAGCGCGTAATTCAGCGTGCGGCTGTCCACCGGGCGGCGGTTGACGAACATCAGCATCTCGTGCCGTGTGGCGCGGCTGACCCCGGGCTTGCCGATGAGGCCGCTGAGCTTGAGGCCGGTCTCGGCCATTTCCACCGGGAGGAGATCCGCCGCCAACTGCCGGCCGAAAATCTCGGCCACCCGCTCGGCGAGCGTGCTGCAACTGGGCGACTGGAAGAGCATGCGGCCATCCTCCACGAGAGTGAAGGCCGTCGCCGGGCACGCCAGCGCGTAGAGCCGCACAGTCTGGATGATATGCGCAGACTCAGTGGCGTCGCTTTTGAGAAACTTGCGGCGCGCCGGCACGGAGTTGAACAGGTGGGTGACCGTCGTGCGCGTGCCGGGCGCCAGGCCGGCCTCGCGCACATGCACCAGCTTGCCTCCGTTGATCACGACCTCGGTGCCGGGGCCGGTCGCCGGCCGCGTCTGCAATTCGAAGTGTGACACGCTGGCGATGGACGGCACCGCCTCACCGCGAAAACCAAAGGTGCCCAGCCGGTCCAAGTCGGCGGTCTCGACGAGCTTGCTGGTCGCGTGCCGTTCGAGCGAGAGCATGGCGTCGTCCTTGGTCATGCCGCGACCGTTGTCCTCGACGCGGATGTAGCTGCGTCCGCCGTGGCGGAACTCCACCTCGATGCGGGTGGCGCCGGCATCGAGGCTGTTTTCGACCAATTCCTTCACCACCGCCGCCGGCCGTTCAATGACCTCGCCGGCGGCGATCTGGTTGGCAACCCGGTCGGAAAGGATGCGGATGGTCGGCATGGGCAGTGGCAAACAATCGCGGAAGCGCGAGCGAGCGGAAGCACGAAATCAGCGGCTCACTCCCCTGCCCTCGTTTCCCCGCTTCCGCGTTTCCGGGCTCCAGCCGGATCGGCCAGCTTGATGAGGGAGCTCACCGTGCGGATCGGCCGGAACAGCCAGCCGCCCTCAAGGATCGGATCGACGTGACCGGCCTTTTCCTCCATCCGATTGACCAACCCGACCAGCACCAGGGCTCCGGCCAGCGTGAATACAAAAAACCACTGGAAGGCCGGCAGATTCACCGAAGGCACGACTCCCCCGCCCTTCAACACGAGGCCCCAAGCCACAGGCGCCAAGCCGCCGATGAAATAGCCGATCGCCCCGTGCAGCGACACCGGCAGGGCTCGCTCGGACACAGGGAGGATTTTCGCGAGATAACTGACGTTGGCCGCCGTGAACATGCCCGTCGCGGCCCCCAACAGCACATAGAGCACCGGCATCAACCACGGCGTGCCCACCGGCCAACGCAGACAGACCAGCCAGCCTGCGGCGAGCAGTGCAAACAAGATGAACGTGAGCCGGAAAAAGGGCTTGGCCCCCGTCCGGTCGATGCGCGACCGCATGAACCAGTTGCCTCCGATCACTCCGCCGTATTGGAGGATGGTGTAGCCCATGATGCTCGCCGGCGCGATGCCAGCCACGGCCGTGAGATAGTAGGCGCCGAACGGCACCAGCGGCGTGGAGACGACGAAATAGAGCACCGCCAGCCAGAGATACGGGCGGAACGGCCCGGGGCCAAACACATGGCGCGGCGCATCCGCCCGGATGGTCGCGAGGCTCATCACCGTCGGCCGCTCGATATCAGGCAGCGCCTTGAGGCAGCGCAACGCCAGCCACGCCCCGGTGATGCTGAAGGCGTATAGCACGGAAAAGGCCCACGCCTGCGGCAACCAGGCAAAGCACCCGGCGCACAGCACCAGCGCGCCGACCGACGCCGTGCCGCCCATGATCTGGTCGGTGGACCAGTAGCGACCCCGGACAGATTCCGGCACCAGCCCTTGCAGCCATGTCGTGATGGCGGCCGCCCCCACCGAGCGGCTGAGCGAATAGCAGAACATCGCCGCCACCATCGCGAAGACCATCCACGGCGCCGGGCCGTCATGGATGAAGAGCGTGAGCCCGAGCGGCACCAGCAGAAACCAGCTGCGCGCGCCCCACCCGGCGATCGTGAGTCGCTTGAAGCCCAGTTTCGGCAACAGCACCGTTGCGAACACCTGCACCGGCGTGAGCAGCAGCGGCCAGCCGTAGACCAGTCCGGTCTGGAACGAGTCCGCCCCGAGGTAGGCCATGAACAGCACCGTCGGAGTGGCCGTGGCTATTTGCCAGTTCAGCGCATTGTAGAACGCGAAATAGAGCCCCTGCCGGTAGGGATACAGGCCCGGATCGCTTTTCTGCGTCAGGGGAAACACGGGGAAGGCGGGGAAATCGCGGAATCGCGGAAGGGCGGAAGCACGGAGTGACTCCAACTCCTAGGCACACCCAAAGCTGTCATTCTGAGCGCAGCGAAGCATCCAGTTGGACGGTCGTTTCCAAAAGAATATAGCCCAAGTCTTGATGGATTCACTGCGTTCGGAATGACAAGCAGGGTTGCAAACACTCTTCCGCGTTTCCGCGATTTCTCCCTACCCCAGCAGCTTTTCCCACCGCTTGCACTGTCGCGCCACTTGCGCCGGGCCGGGCATGCCGGTGCCCGTGCGGCGGGCCATGGCCTTGGCCAGATGGAACGAGGTAACCCAGTCGCGGCCGAAGGCCGGGTGGACCGTCTTCACTTCTGCGTGCGTGAGCCGGTCGAGTGCGACGCGCTTTTGCTCGGCGAGCTTCACGACCGCGCCGACCGCGTGGTGCGCGGCCCGGAACGCCACGCCCTGCCGCACAAGATAGTCCGCCAGATCGGTCGCGAGCAACGCGGGATCCGCCACGGCGGCGGCGCACTTGTCCTTCTCGACCACCAGTCCGGCGAAGGTGCCGGCGAGGACGTCGAGACAAAGCGCCGTCTGGTCATGGCTGTCGAACACCGGCGGCTTGTCCTCCTGCAGGTCGCGGTTGTAGGTGAGCGGCAGGCCTTTCACGAGGACGAGCAGCGTGTGCAGGTTGCCCTGCAGCCGCGCTGATTTGCCGTGTAGCAGCTCGGCCGAGTCCGGGTTTTTCTTCTGCGGCATCAGGCTGGAGCCGGTGCAGAAAGCGTCGGGCAGCTCGACGAACTTGAACTCCTGGCTGGCCCAGAGGATGAGGTCCTCCGCCATGCGCGAGAAATGCACGCCGGTCAGCGCGCAGGCCGAGGCGAACTCGATGAACACATCGCGGTCGCTGACGGCATCCATGCTGTTCTGCGTGACGCGCGGCCGGCCGGCGACGTCGACGAAGCCGAGCACCTTCGCCGTGAACTCGCGGTCGATGGGCAGCGTAGTGCCGGCGATGGCGCCGGAGCCGAGCGGGCACCAGTTGGCGTGGTCGGCGACCACGGCGAAGCGCTGGGCGTCGCGCTGGAGCATCTCCAGGTAGGTGAAAAGATGGTGCGCGAGGAACACCGGCTGCGCGCGCTGGAGGTGGGTGTAACCCGGAATGAGCACGTCGCGGTTTTTCGCGGCGACTTGAAGGATGGCGCGCTGGGCAGCGGTGATCTTCCCGATGATCTCG
>DAORVZ010000222.1:0-4444 GCA_035434005.1 Lacunisphaera sp. | reverse complement strand
AGATGCGCGATGCCCTGGAGGGCCGGCAGCATGTCGAACGTTACACGCAGACGCTGGCGCACGAGGTGAAGGCGCCGCTGGCCGCGATCCGCGGCGCCGCCGAGCTGATGGACGAAAACATGCCGGCGGAGCAGCGGGCGAAGTTTCTCGGCAACATCCGCAGCGAGGCCGCGCGCATCCAGCAGATTATCGAGCGGCTGTTGGAGCTGTCGTCGCTGGAGGCGCGCAAGGTGCTGCGGCAGACGGAAGCGGTCGAGGCCGCCGTGCTGGCGGCCGAGGCGGTCGCGGCCTTGCGGCCGGCCTACGAAGCGGCGCGGGTGACGCTGAGGGTGGAAACGGTCGCGGCCACGCTGCGCGGCGAGCGCGTGCTGCTGCGCGAGGCCCTGGTCAACCTGCTGCAGAACGCGCTGGATTTTTCGCCGGCGGGCGGGACGGTGACGCTGCGCGGGGCGGTGGAGTCCGGTCGGATCAATTTCACGGTGGAGGACGGCGGACCCGGTGTGCCGGACTATGCGCTGCCGCGGGTGTTCGAGCGGTTTTATTCGCTGCCGCGTCCCGGCACGGAGCGGAAAAGCACGGGGCTCGGCCTGGCGCTGGTGCGCGAGATCGCCCACCTGCACGGCGGCGATGCGACGCTGGAAAACCGCCCGGAAGGCGGCGCGCGTGCGGTGTTCTGGGTGCCGGAGGCATGATTGGGTGGAGGGCCCGCGTCCCTGCAGGCCGGAATCGGTTAACTGGCAAACGGCTCGCAGGGACGCGAGCCCTCCAGAAAGTCGTCCGATTTCATCACTACTTCACACGGGCTTCATATGAGCCGGGCAGGATGGGCGCATGGATTCTGCGCAACCTCCAATCATCCCCACGCCGGGTTCGCGCCGGCTGGCCGTTTTTCTGAAGATCACGAGCATCTGTCTGCTCATCCCGTTTCTGCACATTCCGCTGTTCATGACGAACGGCGTGCTGCGCGAGCGGCAGGGTTACCAGAACCAGGCGACCGCGGAGATCGCCGGGCTGTGGGGCAAGGCGCAACAGGTCACCGGCCCGGTGCTGGCCGTGCCCTACGCCTACAAGACGATGATCGTCCGCCAGAAGGTCCTAGGCGAGAAGGTCGTGTCGGTGGAGGAACCCGGCCTGCAGTGGACGACGGCGTATTTCCTGTCGGACAGGCTGGCGGTGGCGGGGACGGTTGAGCCCGAGGTGCGGCGCCGCGGCATCTACGACGCGGTGGTGTATGCCGCGCGGCTCAAGTTTGCCGGCGGGTTCGTGCCGGACTTCGCCGCGGCCGGCATCGAGTTTGATCGGATCGACTGGGCGCAGGCGAAGGTGCTGTTCGGCGTGTCGGACCTGCGCGGCATCCGCACGGTCTCGGCTTTCCAGCCGACGGGCGGCAAGGCGGCGGCGTTTGAGTCGGCCGACGCCGCGGGGGGCGGTTTCCTGCCGCTGGAGGCGAAGCTCGCGGAGCTCACGCCCGGCGCGCGGATTGACTTTGAGTTCGAGGCGGCGTTGCAGGGCAGCGAACGACTGCAAATCGTTCCCGCCGGCAAGGCCACCACGGTGAAACTCACGGCGCCGTGGGCGGACCCGTCGTTCGGCGGCGCCTACCTGCCGGTGCGGCGGGAAGTCGGTCCGGCGGGCTTCACGGCGGAGTGGGAGATCGCGCATTTCAGTCGCGGGTTCCCACAGAGCTGGACAAAGCGCGGCACGAACCTGACCGAGCTGGCGCAGAAGATCGACGCCGCGGGTTTCGGCGTGACCTTCGCGCAGCCGGTGGACGGCTACCGGCTGGCCGAGCGGGCGCAAAAATACGGCGTGTTGTTCTTCGTCCTGGTGTTCGCCGTGTTCTTCCTGTTCGAGGTGACGTCGCCGGCGCTGAAGATCCATCCGCTGCAATATGCGATGGTCGGCGCGGCGCTGTGCCTGTTCTTCCTCGGTTTCCTGGCGCTGTCCGAATTTCTGACGACCGGCCTCGCCTATGCGGTGGCGGCGGCGCTGTGCACGGTGCTCGTGTCGCTTTATGCCTGGAGCTTTCTCCGGACCGGCCTGCGCACGCTGATCATCGGCGGCGGGCTGGGGGCGACGTATGGCTATCTGTATTTTGTCCTGAAGTCGCAGGACTACGCGCTGGTGGCCGGCACGGCCGCGCTGTTCGGGGCGCTGGCGCTCGTGATGTTCTGCACCCGGCGGATCAACTGGTATTCACTCGAAATGAATGCCGCGACCGCGGGTGCGGCTCGGTAAGTGTGTTTATCCCTGGGGCCGGTTACGGCGCTCCCTAAAAGCTCCGTATCCGCTCCCGTTGGGTTTTTTAACCAAGCAGTCCATCAGTTGGAATTGTAGCCGAAATCGCGGGATCCAAGAGCTTCTTTCCAATGGGATTCTCTGCTCAGGACTTCATCTTGTGTCGCGAGAACATCACATATTTCCAGGATCGAATACCTGAAGTGCGTGGCGTGAGCTAGTCCCTGCTCGCTGAGCAACTGCTGCAGCTTCTTATTAAAGCCGTGCGGTGTTTCGACATACAGGCTCCAACGCCCCCAGAATCCTTGGGTGCCGTAGGCGCTGCCAACGTAATGCCTGCCGCATGATGTGTCGGTAATCAGATAAACGCCCGCGACGCTGCTCAGGGCGGCTCGCCAAGAGGGAAGACTTCTGGTGATGACATGGCTGAGTTCAGCATAGCTCAGCAAAACTGACGAAAATCCTGGAAAATCTCTCAGGGTTATTCTTTCGGAAAGAATCTCAGAAACGATTAACAGGTCCGCATAGCGAGTTCCGACCAAATACGATGCCCGGAAAGTTCGTTTAAAAGAAATAATCGCGCGACCAGTCAAGTGCTCCAATCCAGGGACTTCCGACGTGGAATACGCGAACCAAGTTTTTTTGCTTTCTGACTTCTTTAGAGGAGTGCCATGAACATTCCAGACGCCGGCAAATAGCCATCGGCCGGTGGTGATCTGAATTAGTGACAGAATTCTCTCACACTGGAAATTGCGCTTAGTCTGATATTCCTGCCATTCCTTGAACTTTCCTTCGAGGAAAGCCTGCAATGGTGGGTTGGGGTATCCAGTGGCACAGTGTATTTTGAAGTGCCCAAGCTCTACGTTTGAGAGCCTAATCAAATCGCTAAGCTTGAGCATATGGGGGATTTCCAGCTGTGACCGCTGGGGGCGGCATTATTTGGGGCGGGACAACCGTTTGATGGACTCGGGGGCGTCGAGATTGTTCTCGCGGCTCACGACTTTGCGGCCGGATTTTTTCTCCAGTTCGCGCCGGGCGTTGCCGGCGACAGTGCCGCCTTCGTTGGCCGCCGTCTTGCTCTCCGGCAGCCCTTGGGCGTCCTTTGTGCGGGTGATCTCCGTGGTGGCGGCCTCGCCCAGCATCGAGAAGATCAGCTCAAGGTCGGTCATGTGGTCGCGCAGGTTTCCGCGTTTCAGGCCCTTGAGGGCGGTGTATTCGGCGGGCGTGAGGCCGAAGGCCGCCTTGGATATCTCGGCGGTGAGGATGGCATACTCGCGCTGTTCCTTGACGCCGCGTTTCTTCCACTCGTCGGTCAGCTCGTCGCGGATGGCGATGCTTCGCATCCGGCGCTCGATCCAGGCGTCGGAATACCCCTTGGCGCGGTAGAGGGCGCGGGTGCGCTTGGTGGCGAGTTCGGGATCCTCGATTTCCTGCACGCGTTCATAGCCCACCTTGGCGAGCCAGCGTTTGAACGGCTCGGCCTTGGGGCTCGGGATGGATTGGATCAGCCGGAAGATGCCCTCGGTGTGCCAGCAGAGAATATTTTGCGGTCCCCCAGCGGTGGGGACTTCCAGGGCAAGGGGGGGGGCAATTTGCCCCCCCCCTTTGAGGGCGTCGGCCAAGGCGGGATCGCGGCGGCGCATGTCCTTGAGATAGCCGGAGGGATTGGCGGAATCCGTGAGGGCGGCCACCACATCGACGATAACGAACCACCACTCCCCGGCATGGAGAGTCTTGCGGATTTCTTTTTTCTGAAAGAGGGCGATGCGGGTTTCCATAGGGCGGCAGGGTCAGGATGGTGGGCCGCCAACCCGGTCGGTTGCACGCGGGGCGGCCTAAGCGCACGCGGCAATACTGGGAGGAAGCGGCATAATGGTTGGCCCGGGGTTAGTGGAACGCGGCCAAAGGCCGGCGGCAAGAGCGGAGCCGTGCTGAGTTGGATTCTCCCGCGGCGGAAGCCCGACCGGATTGCGCGCGTGCTTGTCGGGGCATAAAGCCCCTCCCACCTGATTTGGCGGGGTCGGCGACCCCGCCCTACAGCAGGGACTGTTGGTCGCCGGTGGCGGCTTTAAGGCCGATGGCGCCGTAGCCTTTCGCGGTGAGGATGCGGCCCTGCGCGGTGCGGGCGAGGTAGCCTTCTTGAATGAGGAAGGGCTCGTGGACTTCCTCGAGGGTGTCGGCTTCCTCGCCGACGGCGATGGCGATG
>DAORVZ010000221.1:0-4510 GCA_035434005.1 Lacunisphaera sp. | reverse complement strand
CAAGCCGAACTGGAGTTGGAAGGCATGTCCGGTCTCCAGCCACTGCCAGGCGACGATGATCAACTGCTCCGTCTCCACGGGCCCCCCTGCATAAACAGGCACACCGGCCAATGGACTAAGGGCGAACTCGGTATTCAATTCACCGAGTTGCTTGTCCAACGGACGGTTCAGCACCACGCCCATGGCCCCCTCGGCATTGTGCGCCGAGAGGAGAACAACCGTGCGCTTGAAATTGCTCTCCTTCAGCGCCGGGTGCGCCAGCAGCAACTGCCCGGCGAGGGTGTCATGCTTCTTCGCGGTGCGCCGTTCCTTCATGGGCCGGGCGGCACACCATCAGAGCTTGATGATCTTTACGCCGGCATCCTTCAGGATGGGGCGCACCAGCGGATCGTTGTGGTAATCCTGATGGTATTTGACCTCGGCGATGCCGGCGGCGGCGAGAATCTTGGCGCAGTTGATGCAGGGGTAATGCGTCACATAGGCCACGCAGCTGTCCACGCTCGATCCCCGGCGGGCCGCGTCGGCGATCGCATTCTGCTCGGCGTGCACCGTAGCTTGTTCGTGGCCATCGCGCATCCGGGAGGCATGGGGCGTGCCCGGCAGCCAGCCGTTGTAGCCGGCGGCGATCAGGCGGTTCTTGCGCGCGCCGGAGGACACGATCACGCAGCCGACGTTGAGCCGGTGGCAGTTCGAGCGCGAAGCGATGAGCTTGGCCGTCGCCATGAAATACTCGTCCCAACTCGGCCGGTGGGGGAAAGCCTCGGTGGCCTGCGTGATGAGGTCGATCGGGTTCTGCTTTTTGCCTGCGGCCATGGGGCCAACGGTGGGAATCGCCGACCCGCTGGCAAGGTGGAACGCACCTCCCCTGTGGGAGCGAGCTTGCTCGCGACAGGCACGCCGGCGTCGCGAGCAAACTCGCTCCCACAATGGTTCACCCCCGGCTTGCACGGGGCAACCCCGTCACTCAACCTGCCCTCATGGCCTCGCTCCAGCAACTCGTGGACTACTGCGACAAACGCACCCGCCGCCCGGCATTCAAAGACTTTCCGGGCGCGCACAACGGGCTACAGGTGGCCAACGACGGCCGCGTGACCCGCATCGGCGCCGCCGTGGACGCGGGGCTGGTGCCGTTCGCGACGGCCGCAGAGCGGGGCGTGGATTTCCTCATCGTGCACCACGGCCTGTTCTGGGGTGGCGTCCAGCCGTTGACCGGCCCGGCTTACGAGCGTTTCGCCGCCTTGGTGCGCGGCAACTGCGCCGTCTATTCCAATCACCTGCCCCTCGACGCCCACGAGGAGATCGGCAACAACGCCATCCTCGCCCGCCAGCTTGGCTTGAAACCTCGCCGCCGCTTCCTGCCGCACGAGGGCGAGTTCATCGGTTGCATCGCCCCCAACCGGTTCAAGCGCTCCCAGCTCCACGCGCGCCTCGAGGAACTCTACCCGCGCGTCACCGCGATAGATTGCGGCAGTGCCACGCCCAAGCAGGTCGCCTTCTGCAGTGGCAGCGGCAACGGCGCCGTTCCCCAGTTGGTCGCGGCGGGCGTGGACACGCTCATCACCGGCGAGCTCCGCGAGGAGTGGTTCAACTACGCCCAGGAACACCGTCTCAACCTCATCTGCTGCGGCCACTACACCACGGAGGTCCACGGCGTGAAGGCCCTCGCCGCCGAGCTCGCCAAAAAATTCCACCTGCCCTGGGAATTCATCGAAACCGACAATCCGCTTTGAATTCACCACTACGGACACAAACCTCACGAAGCCTTGCCTCGGTGCCATGTTTCCTCTTCGTGCCCTTCGTGAACTTCGTGGTTAAAATCGATTCCTGATGAAAATCGCCATCCTGCACGGCCCCAACCTCGACCGCCTCGGCAAGCGCGAGCCGGGTATCTACGGCCACGCCACGCTCCAAGATCTGGAGAAGCTCATCCGCGCCGAGGCCCGGAAACTCGGCTTCGCGACCGTGTTCTTCCAATCTGCCCACGAGGGCGCGCTGGTGGACAAGATCCACGCCCTCACCGACCGCGGCATCGACGCCTTCATCGTCAACTTCGGCGCCTATTCCCACACCAGCATCGCCCTGCATGACGCCCTCGCCGCCTCGGGCCTGCCCGCAGTCGAGGTTCACATCTCCGACATCAAGAAGCGGGAGAAATTCCGCCACCAATCCATGACCGCCGGCGCCTGCATCGCGATGGTCTCCGGCAAGGGTTTCCCCGGTTATATCGAGGCCCTGGGGCTGCTCGCGAAGCTCTGAGCGCATGGGCCAGCACCTGCCCGATTTTGCCGAGCCGCGGTGGTTCGTCTGCCATACGAAGCCCCGTTGCGAAAAGAAGTTCGACGACCTGATGGCGCGCGAGTGCTTCCCGCATTACCTGGCGCTCATCCAGAGCGTCCGCCGCTACGGCACCCAGAAAAAGACCTTCACCAAGCCGCTGTTCGCCGGCTACGTGTTCGCCCGGCTGGAGCCAGCGCGCAAGGACCGCATCTACCAGCAGGACCTGCTGGTCCGCGCCATGCTGGTCGAGAACGAAGATGTCTTCCTCCGGCAAATCGAGGATGTGAAGACCATCTGCGCCTCCGGTCTGGAGGCCGCCATCCACCCACTGGTCCGGAAGGGCACCCATGTCCGCGTGCAGGGCGGGCCCCTGCACGGCCTCGAGGGTTATGTGGATGATCCCGCGAACCCGCAGGGCATCGTGGTGTCAGTGGACGTGCTGCAACAGGGCCTGCTGGTTCGCCTGCCACTTGCTAGCCTCCAGCTTCTCCCCTGAATCCCTCTCCATGTTTCGCCGCGCCCTACGGTTGCTGATCGCCGGACTCACCGCCGCCCCGGCGTGGGCCCAGACTCCTGACGATCCCTCTCCCAATCAACCGCGCCCGATCCTGTCACGGATACTTGACGGCGACCTGCCCCAACTGGACATCCCCGGCACCTTCAAGCTTCTATTCCGGCCGCATTTTGGCGACCTCGTGCGCCGCGACTACATGCGCACGGAGGCCGGCCTCCGCTGGGCGTTGAACAAGCATTTCGACATCAGCGGCGAGGCCTCGGTGTATTTCAACCACGGGCTCGGCGACACGAACGAGGGTTACGGTATCGGCCGCGTGCGGCTGGGCTCACGCTACCTGCTCGATGAATGGCCGCGCGCCGGCTACGACACCAGCCTGGCCCTGACCATGGAGGCCCCGGTGGGCGCCCCGCCGGCCGACATGACCGACGGCCAGTATCACCTCACGCCCAGCTTCCTCGTCCAGCGGCCCTCGATCCGCCACCCCAAGTTCACCGCGTTCGCCGGCCTCGGGCTCGATCTGATCGACCCCAGCGACATTCCCGGCCGCTTCGGCACCAACCAACCGCACGAGGACTCGATGAACGGCACGATCGGCGGCATCTACGACCTCGGGCAGCTCAAGTATGTGGTCTCGGCCACCTAGCGACCACGGCGATGCTGGGCAACAATCCCGAGCACTTTCTCTACCTGCAACCGAGCGTGCAGTGGTATGTGCCGCGCAAGTTCACCTTCAAGTCGAAGACCCAGTGGATCGTCGGCCTCGGCGTCCGCACCAGTTGGGGGCCGGACGGCACGGACTTCAGCGTGCGCAACCGTATCCGGGCTGAAATCACATTTCGCCAGTTACTGCGCCAGATCCGCGACCTCAACAAACCCTCGGGGCCCGCTGCACCCTAGCGCAGCAGCACCCAGAGCCACGCCCCGAAGTGCAGCGTGCCACAGGCCGCCAGCGCGGCCGCGAAATCATCCGCCACTATTCCCCACCCGCCCGGCCAGCGCTGCAGCCGGGAGATGCCGAGCGGCTTGAGAATATCGTAGAAGCGAAACAACGCGAAACCGGCCAGCAGCGCCGCCCACTCGGGCAGACCCGCCACATAGCCCGCACGCCAGCCGAGAAACACCAACGGTATCACCGCGAACTCATCCAGGATCACCTCGCCCGGATCCTTTTTGCCGAGCCGGCGCGCGGCGTCACCGCAGAAGGCCACGGCCAGATAGCAGAGCAACACCGACCAGGTGAAGACCACCTCCCAGCGCGAATGGCGGAACAGCAGCAGGAAATACAGCAGGCCTGCAAGCGATCCCCATGTGCCCGGCGCTGGCAGCCGGGTGCCGAGCGGGCCGAGCGTGGCCACGGCGACAACCAACCGGGTCGGCAAAATTCGCGGCCAGCGTGGCTCCGGCAGATCCATGCTCAGTCCCGCACCACGTGCCCGTGCCGCTTGAAATATGCGATCCAGGAGGTGACCGTCAGCACGGCGGACAGCGCATACAAGCCGAGGCCGCCCCAGTGCACGACCCGGACCATCGTGTCCTCGGTGCCGACGAAGAGATCGCCGAAATCCTTGGAAAACATCCGCGCCCCGAGCAACCAGCCGATGGCATTGAGTTGCACGAAGGTCTTCACCTTGCCGCCGGCATCGGCCTCGACCACGAGACCCTTGGTCGCCGCCGCCATGCGCAGCGTGGAACAACTGCTCGATCGCCACGTGAGGG
>DAORVZ010000220.1:0-4530 GCA_035434005.1 Lacunisphaera sp. | reverse complement strand
CCGCCGCGAGCCAGCCGAGGCCGGTGCCGGCGGCCAGGCACCAGAAACCGACGATGCCCGCCACGCCGGCGGGCAGTTGCGGGTTGAAAAAATGCAGGGCCGTGTGGGCCGGCCACAGCGCCACTGGGAAATGAATCAGCATCACATGCACCGGATGGCCGCGGAGATTCATGGCGCCGGTTTACCGCAACGCCACCACGACCACGGTGCCGACCGCGGCGAGCGCCACGACCGCATGAATGACCACGAGGAAGAGCGGGCCCGGTTTCTTGCGGAGGTCGTTGGCGAACAGCACCGCGCCACCGAGCGCGGCCACCACGAGGAGAATGATTGCGGTCGTGAGCAGGCTGTTGGGGTTCTCGGCTGCGTAGAAGATCAGCACGACCAGGCCGGCGGCGCCGACTGCACCGTGCGCGAGCACGACGGGCTTGGAGGTCGTCTGCTTCTTGAGCAGCGCGATGGCGACGGTGAGGCCGAGGACGGCCGAGAGGACGAAGAAGACTATACTGATGATGAGCATGGCAAGGGAGGTTTGGGTTTGGATGAACACCCGTTTGATGCCGCGAGCCGGCCGGAGTTACAGCCCGGGTCGTGCCCGGTGGACGTTCGCCCCACGATGCATGAAAAAACCGGCGGCGCTGTCCCTGCAGCCGCCGCCGGCACCCAAAACCAAATCCCGGCGCTGGATTTAAAACTATCCGTGCCCCGCGCCGGGGCGCGGGGAGGAAGCCGGCGGCGCTTCCGGCTAGCCCCGCAACACGGCGCTCATGACCCGCGCCGTCAGCGGGTCACAAAACTCCGCGCGATACGGGAACAGCTCCAGACCGGCCGCGCTGGCGAGCAGAGTCGACTTCAGCCGCTCACGCGCGCGATGCAGCGTGACCTTGATGCTTCCCGGGGAGACTCCGAGGCAGGCGGCGGCTTCGTCGGTCGTTAGGTGCTGGACCTCCCGCAGCACGTAAACGGTGCGCAGATTGCGCGGCAGGGCGCTGATCGCATTTTCTAATAAGACCTTCATTTCTTTTAGACTCAAGCGGGCGGCTCCTTGCGGGGCTGTGGGATCCTGGATTTTGACGTCCTCCAGCAACGCCTCCTCGCGAGCGCTCCGGCGGCGACGGAGCATCATAAGGCACTCGTTGATCATGATGCGCGTGAGCCACGTGGCGAAGGAGGCGTTGCGCTGAAAATTCCCCAAGTGCACGAAGGCCTTGAGGTAGGTGTTCTGCATGGCGTCCTCCGCCTGCTCGTGCTGCCGCAGATAGCTGAACCCGACGCGGAAGAGCCGGCGGTTGTAGCGCCGCACTAACACCTCGAACATCTCGCGATTCCCACGGTTCACCTCGTCGACGGCCTGCAGATCACTGATCTCAGGATGAAGGTCGTTGGTATCCATCAAGGTGGCGTTCATCGTATCATTTGATGCCGCGGCGGACCGGAAGTTACAGACCAGGATGCATTGCGTGCAATCCGCAGCGCTATTTCAATTGCTTCGTCCCACAAAGCCTACGTGACCAGCAACTCGCAGGATTCGAAATTTACACGTGCTCCATTGGACCTACTCAGCAATGTGCCGGCGAGCCGAACGGCAACCCAGCCAATATCTCGAAGAATCTCACATTGATGACCTTCTTTGGCGGAGCCCCGGAAGCTTCTCAACCTGCTCGATACGAGCAGTGTGTTCTTTTTGGAGCACATGAAGTTGATCGATGATCGTTGCGAGACGCGCACCCGCAGGTGTCAGCCGATATTCCACATGCAATACCGTCCCAGAGTAGTCTTCCCGGACGATCAACCCATATGCCAGCAACTTGCGCAGTCGTTCGGTAAGCACTTTCGTCGAGATACCCGGAATATAACGCTCCAGTTTACCGGGACGGGTGATACCGCGCTTGATCGCGCCGACGACAGCTGCCGACCATTTGCAACCCACCACGTCTTCGAGGCTCCGGTAAGCCGAGCGCTCGGTGACAGTGAAATGTTTCGATTTCATCGAACCAAAACTACGCACCCGTCACATATCCGTCGAGAGGGAACAAAACGGTGTCTACCCCCTGATTTGTCCCCTCTATGAATGCTGTAGGTTCAGGATATGATAGTTTTGTCGGTTCACTTCGTGGGCCGGCCTCAACCACAGAAGCATCATATCCAACAATTCCGCCATGAAATCATCCGCGAAATTCTATCACGCCGGCTGCCCTGTCTGTCTAGCCGCCGAATCTACGATCACGCACCTCATCGACCATTCAAGGATTGATCTTGAGATCATCCACCTCGGGAGCGCCAAGAACCGCCTGGTTGAAGCTGAGAAAGCTGGTGTCAGATCCGTGCCCGCCCTCGTTATCGACGGCCAGACCCTGCATCTCAATTTCGGCGCGGATCTCGCGGCATTGAAATGATGGCAGGGTGACGCCCAGGTTACGGCAACGGCTTCAGGTCTTCAGTAGTCTTGGTGTGCCGCTTTCGACCACTAAGGAGGCGCGCGTTTGCAACGGCGCGCCGCGGCGGGTCACATAGGGGATAGTCCGGAAATCACTGCGCCAGCTTTTTTTGGTTATCTCGCAGCGAACGTAGCCGCGTTCGTTGTTGTGGTATTTCACGAAAGGATTCTCGGCGAGTAGCGCCGCCGCGTAGTCGGGTTGATCCACTCCGTCGCCTCCGGAAGTGATCGAAGTGCCGAGAAATTCGACGCCGACCGGCCGTTCGGCGGAATCGTCGAAGTCTATCAGCAGTTCGTTCGCCCAGTTATTGTGCTTGTCGCCCGTAAGGACGACCGGGTTGGGAATGTTCTTTTCGTGGAAGTGCCGCAACAACCGCCGCCGCTCGAATTCATATCCCGCCCACTTGTCCACATCCACGACCTCGTCCGGACCGGGCACGCGATCGACCGGCGCCATCAGCACCTGCTGGGCCAGCACGTTCCATTGCGCCGGGGAATGATCGAGGCCCTCGAACAGCCACGCGAGTTGGTGCGGGCCAAGCATGGTGCCGGCGGGATCCTGCAATGCAGGACTCACGGTTTGGAGCCGGGGACCCGCCGGCTGGTCCGTGCGATACTGGCGCGTATCGAGCACATTGAACCGCGCAAGCCGGCCATAATCAAACCGCCGGTAAAGCCTCAGGTCGGATCCCACTGGCAGTGCCGTCCGGCGGAGCGGCATATGCTCGTAATATGCCCGGTAGGCCGCCGCTCGGCGGAGCAGAAAGCGCGCGGGATCACCGGGGCCGGGATGCTCGGCCACCTCGCCGGCATAATCATTGCTCACCTCGTGATCGTCCCAAGTGACGATCCAGGGCGCGACAGCGTGCGCTGCCTGCAAGGCGGTGTCGGTTTTGTAAACTGCGTAGCGGAGCCGGTAATCGTCGAGCGTGAACGCTGGAGGCAAACCATGGGCCCGCACCGCATCGGCGCCGTCGATATTTTCATAGATGTAATCTCCCAGAAATAAGACCAAGTCGATGTCCTCGCGCACCATGTGCTCGTAGGCGGTGAAGTAGCCGATCTCGTATTTCTGGCAGGAAGCGAATGCGAATCGCAACCGCTCCGGCAACGCGCCGACGGCTGGCAGAGTGCGGGTGCGGCCCGTTGGACTGACCTCGCCCCCCGCCATGAACCGATACCAATACCAGCGGTCCGGCTCCAACCCCTCGACTTCCACATGCACCGAATGCGCCCAGGCAGAAATGGCAGTCGCCACACCCCGTCGGACCACCCGCGTCATTCCCTCGTCAGCCGCAATCTCCCACGCAACCTCGACGGACGCGTGGGACATGCCGCCATCAGGCTCCAGCGGTCGTGGCGCGAGGCGCGTCCAAAGCACAAAGCCGTCCGCCGCCGGATCACCGGAAGCGACGCCAAGCGTGAATGGATAGGCGGAAAGACGGGCAGCGCCCCTGGCCCGGACTGGAAGAATCGCGGCAGCGGCGAGCGCGGCCCCACCGAGAAGAAAAGCCCGCCGGTTGACCGGGAACGAACATTGAAGGGGTGCAGGAACGGACGACATGGTTCTCTTGGGTGGTCAGCGCCGGGGTGAGTCAACCGAGGCGTCGGGCGAACGGGTGAGACGACCGACGATGACCTCACGACCCGCCTTGCTGATCGTGTAGAGGAGATTGGGGTCGCGCGGATCCCAGCTGAACGCCTGGCCCTCCGCACTGATCGGGATGGTCGCCACCCATTTCAAGGTCGGACCGGCGTCGGGCATCGCCAGCACGTAAAGGGCGGTGTCGTCATGACCGGTGACATAGAGCAATCCATCCGGACCAAAGGCGCCGCCCGAAACGCTGAAGCCCCTCACCGCAAGTTTTTGCAGCAAATCCCCCGGCAGCGCCCAAGCCCCGGTCTGTCTCCACTCGTCGTCGAACTCGACCAAGCGCGTCCATTCGGCTCCGCGTCCAGGCTCCGCGCCTTTGCCCGTGTAATGCGCAAAGCACGCGATCCAACGGCCGTTGCGCCGGTCGAGCCAGGTAAAAGAACCGTCGGCCTGGCCGAAACTGTGGCTTCCGACATGTTGCAGCGTCGCGGTGTCCCAT
>DAORVZ010000219.1:0-4531 GCA_035434005.1 Lacunisphaera sp. | reverse complement strand
CACCTTTTCCCCACTAGCTGAACTGCAGGACCCAATCGTCTCAGAAGCCAAGACCGAATCATCCCACGACCAGGATCTCACGCTCCAAACCCTCGCCGCCGCCATCGAGGCGCTGCCTGCGCGGACGCGCGAGGTGCTGATCCTTCGCAAACACCAAAACCTCTCCCACCAGGAAATCGCCACGCGCCTCAATATTTCCCGCCACACCGTGAACGCCCACCTCACCATCGCGACCGTGAAGTGCCGGGAATTTTTCCGCCAGCAAGGCGTCCTGCCCGACCATGCCCCCGCTCCCCCCCAATCCTGATTCCGCCACCACGGCCGCCTCCTGGCGCAGCCGCGTCGACTCCGGGCTCACGCCCGCTGAGCAGGACGAGTTTTTCGCCTGGCTCGAGGCCGATCCCGCGCACGCGGAACACTTCGGGGAGATGGACGCCACCTGGGAAGTCCTCGACCGCGTGGGTGAACTGCCGCCGGCGTCGCTCGCGCTGCCTTCGCGCCCGGGGCGCGCATGGTATCGGCACCCGGCCTTCCTTGCCTCGGGCCTCGCCGCCGCGGCGGCGATTGCCTTTGCCGCCGGGCTGTATTTCCGCGCGCCGCCGCCAGAGTTCATTCAAAGTGCGCAGTCGGAGCCCGGCTACCCGAAGCGCGTGAACCTGCCCGACGGTTCGGTCGTCCGCCTCAACGCCGCCAGTGAAATCGCCGTTCGTTACACCGCCGCCGAGCGCCATGTGGATCTGCTCCGCGGCCAGGCGCATTTGCAGGTCGCGAAAAACCCGGACCGCCCCTTCGTCGTTTCAGCCGCGCAGCTCTCGGTGCGCGCGGTCGGCACCGCGTTCAGCGTGTCGCTTCGCCCGGAAGCCCTCGAGGTGCTTGTCACTGAGGGGAAGGTCAGCGTGAACCGCGCGGGGCCCGATGCCTCGTCCGCGCCCACGACCATCGTCCCGATCCTTGAAGTCGGTCAGAAGGTGGAGATCCCGTTCGCGCCCGCGGCGCCCGCCACGTTGCTCGTGCTCCCGCCGCCGGAGGTGGCGCAGGCGCTGGCCTGGCAGGACCGCCAGCTCGAATTCGATTCAGCCCCGCTCTCGGACATCATCGCGGAGTTCAACCGCTGCAATGCGCATCGCATCGCGGTGGCCCCGGACTCACCGGGGCTCGCGGCGCGGCGTTTCGGCGGGTCCTTCCGCGCGGACGATCCCGAGACCTTCCTCCGCCTCCTCGAGACGCGCGCCGACGTGTTGATCGAGGAAAGGGCAGGGGAGACCGTGCTGCGCTTAAAGCGTTGAGGGTATTAACCACGAATGCTCCGCCTACCGGCTGCGCTACTTGATGCGCTACGCCTGATAGGCTCCGCAGTGGGCTTCGGGGGTCGGCTAATTGCCGACTGAGCAAAACAAACCACTTTCCTCGCGGCGATCAGCCGCGCCTCCGATCCAAAACTGGAGCCGATTAGGCGGAAGGGACTTCGAAGCGTAGCCGGTAGGCGGAGCATTCGTGGTTAAAACATTCTGGAGTCTGAAGATATTTTCCGACCTGAAAATTATTTCGCGGATTTTTCAATGCCCGCTAGCTAATCCTTTCCCCGGCTCGTCTCAGCCGACATGACACCTCGCATCCCCTTGCTTCGCGCGCTCACCTCCGCGCTTTTTGCCGGCGTCCTTGCCGTCGCCGCCCTCGCGGCTGCGCCCACGCAGAGCTTCGACATCCCCGCCGGACCGGCCGCGGCGACCCTGAAACAGTTCATAGCGCAGTCCAAGGTCCAGGTGCTCTACAGCGCCGACGAGGTGAAGGAGATCACGACGCAGCCGGTCAAGGGCGAGCTCACGCCCACCGCGGCGGCCGAGCAAATGCTGGCCGGCACAAAGCTGGCGGCCACGGTGACGAAGAACGGCGCCATCTCGATCAAGCAGGGAGACGCCAGCCCAAACGCCCCAAGGGCGGCGCAGACGGACAGCGACCGCCCGGGCAAAAGCAAAATTGAGGACGGCCGGCTGGTCCTCGACAAGTTCGAGGTCTTCGGCTCAAAGTCGATCAACCTCGATATCGCGCGCACGCGCGACGACGTGCAGCCCTACGTCGTGTTCGACCACGATACGATCGCGAACACGGGCGCGGACAACCTCCAGGATTTTTTCCGCAGCCGGCTGCCGATGAACAGCGGGCTGGGTTTGAACACTTACGCCCAAGGGATCGCGCAGCCCAACAGCAACTCGATCAATCTGCGCGGACTCGGCAACAACCAGACCCTCATCCTCGTGGATGGCCGTCGCCTCCCGAATGTCACCCTGGGCGGCACGTTGGTCATTCCGGCCGATGTCAACGGCATCCCCATGTCGATGATTGAGCGCATCGAGATCCTGCCTTCGACCGCTTCCGGCATCTACGGCGGCAGCGCAACGGGCGGCGTTATCAATATCATCACGCGCAAGGATTTCTCCGGCGCGGTGCTCTCGCTGAGCTACAAAAACTCCATGCACACCGACAGCGCCCAGTGGAAGGCCGATCTCCTGGCCACCACGAGCCTGCGCGGCGGCGCGACGATGATCACGGTGACGGCGAGCTATGGTGAGGCGAACGTCTTTCTCAACCAGGACATGGATTTTGCCGTGCGCGCCCGCCAGTTGGCCTTCGCCAACAATCCCGCCCTGTTTACGGGCACGTCGACTCCGCCCACCGGCTACACGTCCAACATCCGCAATCAGAACGGCACGAATCTCGTCCTGAAGCCGCAGTATGGCGGCACCGTGTTGAACTCGCCGTTCACCTCCGTGCCGGTCGGTTATGCGGGCATCGCGTCCGACAATGCCGCCGCCCTTGTGGCCAATGCCGGCCGCTACAACCTCGACCGGCCCGACGGTTTCGGCGGCCTGCAGGGATCCACTGCCGTGACCCCCTCGCCGACGCATTCGCTCGGCGTGAGCCTCCGGCAAAAAATCACTCCCTGGCTCGAGGGGTATGCTGATTTCCTCAGGACCGCGCAGCGCGGCAATTATGTGACATCGGGCGTCACGACCACGACGACGCTGGCCGCGACGGCACCGAACAATCCGTTCACCACGGCGGTCAATGTCGCGTTCCCGGGCCTGGGTCTGGGCGACCAGCTCAAGACCGGATCCTATACCGAGATCCGAAGCACGCGGTTCACGGGCGGCTTGGTGGCCAAGCTGCCGGGCGACTGGCAGGCGGGCTTGGACTACATGCGTGGGCAGTCGGAATATTTCACCCATTTTGCCAACCCGCTCGTGGGCGATGTCGATGGGACCGGGCCTGGCATTTCCTACACGACCGCGCTCTCCACCGGGGTGCTCGATGTGCTCCGCGACCTCAACCTCCGCCCGCTGGATTACGCGCCCTATCTTTTCCCCAACAACGTCTATGACGCTGTCAGCCGCGGGACCTCGCAGTCGGCCACGCTCCGAGCCTCCGGGCCGGTCTGGCAGCTGCCGGCGGGTCCTCTCGTCGTCTCGACCAGCACCGAGTGGCAGCATTACGTGAGCGGAGATGCGTTCAGCCGTGGCACCCCGACGTCGGGAACCGACATCCCGACTTACGGGTGGCAGCCCAGAACCACCAGCGAGACCCGCTCGATCTACGCCGAAACCTTAGTGCCCCTCCTCGGGCCCCGCGCGAAGACGGACAAACCCCGTTTGGAACTGCAGCTGTCCGGACGATATGATTCCTCCCGGCAGGATACCTGGGGAACCAATTCGTTGCCGAGGGTTAACACGCCGGACGATCCGTTGCCGGCCTTTCCGATGGTTACCCGGACGGCTCCCTCGCGCACGATGACGGCGGGATTCCGGTATGCGCCGGTGGCCGATCTCACGTTGCGGGCGAGCGTGGGCACCGGTTTTCTGTCGCCGAGCGCCGCGCAGACGACGCCGTCAATCACCACCACCACCTTGCTGACCGTCACCGATCCCAAGCGCGGAGGCGTCAGCCAGACCTACAATTCGGTAAGCTGGACACTCGGCTCCAACCCGGACCTGCGCCCCGAACAATCGCGGAGCGTCTCAGCCGGCCTCATCTACACGCCGCGCTTTTTGCCGGGCTTCCGGCTTTCCGTCGATTACACGAAAATCGACAAGACTGACGAGATCGCCAGCCTGAGCGCCCAGCAGACGCTCGATTTCGAGGATCTGTTGCCCGCCGGGCAGGTCACGCGCGCCGCCCTTACTTCAGCCGACCAGGCGCTGGGTTACACCGGAGGCGTGGTGACCGCGTATAGAACCAACTCGGTTAATTTCGCCCGCAAGATCGTCGAGGCGATCGATGTTCAGGCCGACTACACCCGCAAGACATCGCTCGGCGAATTCCGCGCCTATGGGATGGCCACGATCAACCGGCGCAACGCCACGCAGGTCGTGCCCACCGCCCCGCTCATCGATACCGTTGGTTACACGACCAGCACGGTGCACGCGAACTTTAAGTGGCGTGGCAACGTCGGGCTCGACTGGCGCCGCGGCCCCTGGTCGGCGGGGTGGAATATCCAATATTATGGCTCGCTCTACGTATACGGTGCCAACGATAC
>DAORVZ010000218.1:0-4538 GCA_035434005.1 Lacunisphaera sp. | reverse complement strand
CATCCCGCCCCCACCTCGATGACTATAGCGGCCACGAAAAAGGCTGCCGCCGCTTTCGTGAAGAACGCAAGCACCACGGCGACGCCGGCCACCACGCCCCACATGGGCCGGCGCTCGGACCGGGCGTAGGCTGCCCATCCAATCACGATGAACATCGTCATCGTCGATTCCATGAGCGCTGCGCGGTTCCACATGACGAACGTGTAGCTGGTGGAGAGCAGCAGGCCGCCCATGAGTGCGGCCCGGCGACCGGCCACGGCCGACAGGCCCCACATCAGCGCGAGGATCGCGATGAGACCCGACGCGAGCGGCACGGTGCGCGCTTGCCACGTGCCGACGCCGAATGTCTCAAATGCCGCAGCTTCCAGCGCCGTGAAGACGGGCGCGATGAACATCGGGTTCCACTCGTCGGTGCGCCACGTGCCCCATAACACCTGGTTGCGCGCGTTGTGCACCCACGCGCCCTCGTCGTGCCACACCACACCCACGGTGTGGCTCGAGGCCGGGTCGGCGGTAAGCCACAGGCCACGCAGCGTGGCAGCGAGGAGCAGCACCGCCATCACGGCCATAAGCCATCGGCCGCGGCTGGTCATCGCCGCCTCCATATTTCGAAGAGAGGCGTTTCGCGTTCACGCACATACCGGGACGTGAGCCACGCGTTCAGCCCGGCGTGCTGGTGGAAGAAGTCGACCGAGTTCGGCTCACCCGCCAGAGCCGGGTCATCGTGCGCCCAGTCCTGCTTTTGCAGCGCCACGATGCTGGGGGCCTCGCGCTCAAGATCGGCCAGCACCGCCGCAGACCCGTAGCCGGGTGTGCCCGCAGCAAACTCGATCACCACGGGGCGGCTCCAGTGGAACCGCGACGCACTGCGGCGCTCGCTCTTCACCAACACACCCGGTGAAAAACCGAAGACGTAGATGGGTTCTTCGGGCGCGGTCGTGGCCTTGATGTCGAGTGCCAGGGCTTCGATCTCGCGCGCGATGAACTTGTCCCGCTCGCGGCCGCCGAAACGGCTGAGGTAGGTTGCGCGATCGGTGCTTCCGACCAGCGCACTCCAGTCACTGCGCGTGTTGTCGGCAAGCTTCGGCAGATGGCCCATCTCACCCGGCCGGAGCACCATGACGAAAAGCACCACCAGAGTCGCGGCTGGCACCCACGGCGCAGAGCCGCGCCGCGCCACGAGTGGCGCAAGACCAACGGCCGCCATCATGGCCAACGCGGGCGCCGCCTGCACGAAATATTGCGGCAGCTCTCGCGCGCCGTTGATCAGGATCGACAGGCACGACGCCGCCACCCAACTGAGGACAACCAGGCTGCACAGGGCCGACGAGCTTCGTGGCGCGCGGAGCCAGTTCACGATGGCGATCAGCGCACCGAGGCCTCCGAGCAGCCAGAGCGCATCGTTGGCCGCGCGTTCGATTGGGAACGTGAACAGATATCTGAGTGGACTGACGCCCTCGTATGTCTCGCCCGAGTAGGCCACGTTGTAAGTGATGGTGGCCAGGTAAAGGTCCTGCCAGACGCCCGCAGCCGCCATCGCCGCTATTGGCAACACCACGGTGAGCGCGCCCGCCACCGCCACCCAGCCCAGGTCGCGCAGGAACGATCGGGGTGACGGCTCGCCGTCACGCGGCCACATGGCCAGCGCCACGGTCACGACCACCGCATAGGCCGCCGCGTTGTACTTCAGCCAGAACCCGCATCCGAGCAGCACACCCACGGCCAGCAAATGTCGCGTCATGCGACGCTCACTGGCCACCAATGCCAGGGCCATCGTCACCGCAAGCGCGATAAACGTCTCGCACTGTGCGCGCACGAGGATGCCGCTCATTCGCTGCACGACCGACGGATTTGCGAAGAACAGGAATACAGCTGCTGCGCCGAACCCGATCCTTTCCGTGAACCGCCGGCGTCCGATCACCACCAGAAGGAACGCCACCAGCCCCGCCGCCACCATGTCCGCCCCGGCCACCACCGACTCGTGAGGCCAGATGGTCCACAACACCGCGTAGACCACATGAATGCCTGGCGGTTTCTGATCCCACGCGGCGGCATACGGCGCGTGGCCTTCGGCCAGTTGCTGGCCGGCATAGGCATACAGGCCCTGGTCGCCCGCCATGGGTTGTGCCAGCGAAGGCACTCGCAACAGCCACAACGCGACAATCGCCGCGATGGCCAACCACCGTAACTTCGGCGAAGAGGGCAAGCGCATGAATTATAGTGCTGGGGTGTCTCTGCGTCCCGTGCCCGACCTGACGATGGTGGTGCCCACCTTCAACGAACGCGATCGTCTTTCTGAGCTGGTGGCAGCCGTGTTTGCAGCCGCCGACGCGGCGAACCTGGCACTTGAACTCGTGGTGGTGGACGACAATTCGCCCGACGGCACGGGCGAGCTGGCCGATGACCTCGCCACGCGCTACCGGATGCAGGTGGTGCATCGCGCCGGCAAGTTGGGCCTCGGCACCGCAGTGGTGGCGGGCTTCCAGGTGGCCTCCGCCGACGTGGTTGGCGTGATGGATGCCGACTTCAGCCATCCGCCGTCGCTGGTCCCGGTGTTGTTCGCCGCATTCACGTCCACCGGCGCCGACGTCGCCGTGGCCAGCCGCTACATCCCCGGGGGTTCCACACCGGATTGGCCGTTCAGCCGGCGCATGTTGTCGCGCACGGCCTGTCTTCTGGCGCGAGGCTTGTCGCCCATTCGTGATGCGGCTTCAGGGTTCTTCATCATCAAGCGGGCGATTGCCCAGGGCACCACGATCAAGGCCGGTGGTTTCAAGATTTGCCTGGAACTCATCGTGCGGAGCGGTGCGAAGCGCCTGGTGGAATTGCCCTACCAGTTCGACGACCGCGAATTGGGCCAGAGCAAGATGAGCCGTCGTGAAGCCGCCGGCTACCTCGTGCAGCTCTGGGACCTCTACCGCGAACGCCTCACCGGCTCGCGGCGGCCCACCGAGGGCACCCGCGACTACCGCCAGCTTTCGACCTCCGACGTCGCGGCGCTACGATCTCGGCCTTGAGGAACAGGCCGAGCTACGTTCGGACGGGCCGAGCTACGTTCCGACGGGCCGAGCTACGTTCCGACGTGTCAGCACGTAGCTCGGGCTGTTCCTCAAGCCCGAGTGTCTACCGAAGCCACCCCATCCAGACGTCCGCGGCAATAACCAGGGACCACGCGACCGCGGCCGCGCCGGCGACTCGGAGGAGTCCGCCGGCACGCCATGCCCACACGGCGCCCAGGGCCGCGAAGATCACCAGCGCCGGATACGTCGCCAGCGTCACCCGGCTGATGAATTCGATGGCATAGCGATCGAACGCCTGGCCGACCGGCATCACCACCACGGCAGCTGTGACCAGTCCAAACGTGAGGCTGAGGGTTGCGATGGCCAGTCCCAGCCGGTCTCGCCATCCGCGCCGTTTCAGGGCGACGATGCCGGGGATGGCCAGGAACACCAACGGCCATCCCACTGACGCGACGCTGAAGGTGGCCGCGCCGCGCGCCTTGGCCGCAAGTGTCGGTGCCGGTGGCGCGGGTGTGGCCGCAGTCGTGGCTGCCGACGTGTCCGTGACCCGCGCGGTCGATCGAAACGCCTCGCCGAAGTGGCCGTAATACAGCACCACGGAGAGCACGGCCGCCGCGGCGAACGCGGCGGCGATCGCCCACGCTTCGCCGCGCAAGGACGGGCGGCCCAGAAGCCAATACATCACAGCCAGCAGGCCGAGAATGGCGCTGAGCAGCACAAACGTGCTGATGTGGCAGAGCAGCGCGAACGCGATCAGCAGCGTCAGTCCCACCCAGTTCTTCCACCGGCCGCGACCCAGCGGCCACAGGGTGGCGGCTACGAGCACCACGAGGGCCGCCGACTGCCCGAACGCGTTGGTCATGTTGGCGTTGCCGACAATCTCGAACACGCGCGGCACCAGCGCGTAGAGCGTGGTGGCCGTGGCCGCCACCGCCCGATCGCCCCAACTGCGCACGATGAGGCGATAAAGCAGCAGCCCGCCAATCGCTTCCGCCGACGACACCACGAGGCGCAACAGCGACACGATGTCGGACGTGAACAGGGTCCACGGCGCCGTAAACACATACAGGCCGATCGCATACGGGAAGCGCACGCCGCTCGGCATCAGTTGCGTGAAGAAGTAGCGGCCTTCCAGCACCCATTCCACCCGATGGGCATGGAACACCGCATCCACGATGAATTTGGACGGGTGGAACAACGCAACGAGCTTCAGGTAGAGGAAAAGGCCGGTGACAAAGAGCGCGAATTGGCCGGCGCCTGAGATGGCACGGCCAAGCGCCCGCCGTGACACCAGGAGCGCGGCCCACATCACGAGGGCGAGGCCCACCGCGATCCACTCGATGGGCACCGCAAAGGCCGAGAAGGGGCCGAGGTCGTGGACCAGCGGTATGGTCTGCAGTCCGGCAACAGCCGCGATCCCTGCGCCGGCCACCAGGACCGGAGCGCCCATGAGCCCGATCACAGCACCGAAGGCTCCCGCGGCGATGGCCGCTGTGGTGATGGCCGGCACCGGCGGCA
>DAORVZ010000217.1:0-4601 GCA_035434005.1 Lacunisphaera sp. | reverse complement strand
ACTTAAAATCCCCTGGCCGCAAGGCCATGTGGGTTCGACCCCCACCCCGGGCACCAGCCTCGACAGCGCACCGCCGCATGTCATATCCTCCTCGCCCGTCATGACCCCTGGCCAGAAACTCCGCGCGGCGCTCGCCGTCGAGAAGCCCCTTCAAATTGCCGGGGCCATCAATGCCTATTCGGCCCTCCTCGCCCAACGCGCCGGCTACTGTGCGCTCTACCTCTCCGGCGCCGGTGTCGCCAATCACAGCTACGGCTGGCCTGATACCGGCAGGACCGAACTTGCCGACGTGTTGATCGACGCCAGCCGCATCACCCAGCGTGTCGACCTGCCGCTGCTCGTGGATATCGACACCGGTTGGGACGACCCCGCCCGCGCAGTCCGCGAAATGGCCGCCGCCGGCGTCGCCGCCGTGCACATCGAGGATCAGGTTCCGGCCAAGCTCTGCGGCCACCTGCCGGGCAAGCACCTTGTCCCCACCGTCGATATGGTCGCACGGCTGAAATCCGCCGTTTCTGGCAAACCCGACCGCGACTTTATCGTCATGGCGCGCACGGATGCCGCCGCCAACGAGGGCGTCCCCGCCGCTATCGCGCGCGCCCAGGCCTACGTCGCCGCCGGAGCCGACATGATCTTCGCCGAGGCGCTGCGCTCGCTCGACGACTTCCGCACCTTCACCGCCGCCGTGAAGGTGCCCGTCCTCGCGAATCTCACAGAGTTCGGCCAGACACCCTACTTTAGCCGCGACGAACTCCAGGCCGCCGGCATCGCGATAATTCTCTATCCGCTCGGCGCCTCCCGCGCCGCCGCCGCCGCCTCGCGCGAAGTCTACGCCGCCATCCGTCGCGACGGCACCCAGAAGAACGTCGTCGGCCGGATGCAGACCCGCGCCGACCTCTATGATATCCTCGGCTACACCCCGCCGAAACCATAGCGCTTTTTTATTATCCGAGCATGGCCACCTACTATGACCTGTTAGAAGAAGTTCGCCATAGAGGGCCATATATGGGTGATGTCATTGGAAAGTGTTTGCGTCAGATACGATCGTTTTCGGGCTCCGAACGCTCGCGCATCGACAAGTTTTTTCTCGAATCCGCCACTTTTAACGCGGCAAAAACCCGACGGAATCTAAAAGCTGAATTTTCTCCGACCGGGGCCGTAAAGGGGTTCCTAGTTTGGCAGGAGAGTCGAAAATTTGATACCAGGGCGTATTTCCCAATCGAGGTGGATGAAGCTGCTGGAGTAGTTCGCCAATTAGACACCGATATCTATGGGTTACTTGAGGATGTTCGTCCATGCCTGCATCATAAAACCACGAAAGGGGATTATGTGATCTGGGGCGCTTCCGGCAGCTTACCCCTTTCTCAACCAACCCAAGCCGATATCGACAAACACGACCCGACTAAGAGTAAGTTTGGCACTGCCAGTCGGCCTGGTAGGATACAGCAGAATGGCTGGCGAGAGCGCGTTGCGGCACTATGGAAGAACGAATGCGCCATTACGGGATGCAAAAATGCATCGCTTCTCGATGGCGCACATATTGTGCCGCATAGCAAAGCCACGACTGAACAGCGACTCGATGAGCAAAACGGCATCTACTTAGCCACGCATCATCATAGGGCTTTTGATCGCGGCCTTATTAGTTTCTCAGCTGATGGCGTGCTTTTGTTTTCCCCATTGTTCACAGTGGCTGATCGCGAAGCCATTGGCATTCTGGCCGGCGCAAAGTTGGGTCAAATGCCTACGCGCACGAAACAGTATCTTGAAACACACAGAGCGTTTTACAGATTTCTCTGATCGTTTCATCTGTGCCCATCCGTGAAATCCGTGGTTAAAAAACTCCCCCGATGAGCGACGCCACCCCCGCCCACAAGGCCAAGAAATCCGTCGCGCTCTCCGGCGTCATCGCCGGCAACACCGCCATCTGCACCGTCGGCCACACCGGCAACGACCTCCACTATCGCGGCTACGACATCGCCGAGGTCGCCACCCACGCCACCTACGAGGAAGTCGCCCATCTGCTCGTCCACGAACGCCTGCCCACCGCCGCCGAACTTGCCACCTACCGTGAAAAACTGAAAAAACTCCGCTCCCTCCCCGCCCCGCTGCGCGCCGTGCTGGAGCAAATCCCCGCCACGGCACACCCGATGGACGTTCTGCGCACCGGCTCTTCGATGCTCGGCAACCTCGAGCCCGAGAATCTCCCGTCGGCCGGTGCCGGCGCGGCCTCCGCCCCGGGCGCGCGCGACCTCGCCGACCGCCTGCTGGCCGCGCTTCCCTCGATGCTGCTTTACTGGCATCATTTCGCCACGGCCGGAAAGCGCATCATGGTCGACACGGCCGACGACTCCGTCGCCGCGCACTTTCTCCACCTGCTGCACCAGCGCCCGCCCACCGACTCGCACGTCCGCGCCCTTGACCGCTCGCTCATCCTCTACGCCGAACACGAGTTCAACGCCTCCACCTTCACCGCCCGGGTCATCGCCGGCACGGCCACCGACTTCCACTCCGCCATCACCGGCGCCATCGGCGCGCTCCGCGGCCCCAAGCACGGCGGTGCCAACGAGGTCGCCTACGAGATCCAGCAGCGCTACGCCTCGCCCGATCAAGCCGATGCCGACATCCGCGCGCGCCTCGCTCTCAAGGAGATCGTCATCGGCTTCGGCCACCCGGTTTATACCGTCTCGGACCCGCGCAACCCCATCATCAAGGAAATCGCCCGCCATCTCTGCACCGAGACCGGCAACCAGACCCTCTTTGCCATCGCCGAGCGCATCGAGACGCTCATGTGGAACGAGAAAAAAATGTTCCCCAACCTCGACTGGTTCAGCGCCGTCGCCTACCACGAGATGGGCGTGCCGACCGCCATGTTTACGCCGCTTTTCGTCATGGCCCGCACCGCCGGCTGGGCCGCGCATATCATCGAACAGCGCATCGACGGAAAAATCATCCGCCCCGGCGCCAACTATACCGGCCCCGACCACCGCCCCTTCCCGCCGCTCGCCCAAAGGGGTTAATTGGCTGCCCGCTCGTTCTCATTCTCGTAATCTTTCTCGTTCTCAAGCGGGGAGAATGATTACGAGTAGGAGAACGACAACGATATCGACCCATGTCCTCCCACCTTTCCAACATCCGCCCCGCCCCCGACCAATTGATCGTCGATCTCGCCGACTACGCGCTCCACGCGAAGATCACGAGCCACGAGGCCTACGACACCGCCCGCTGGTGCCTCGCCGATACGCTGGCCTGCGGCATCATGGCCCTCGCCTACCCGGCCTGCACCAAGCTCCTCGGCCCCATCGTCCCCGGCACCACGATCAAACACGGTGCGCGTGTCCCCGGCACGGCCTACGAACTCGATCCCGTCCAAGGCGCGTTCAACATCGGCACGATCGTCCGCTGGCTCGACTTCAACGACACCTGGCTCGCCGCCGAATGGGGCCACCCGTCCGACAACCTCGGTGCCATCCTCGCCACCGCCGACTGGCTCTCACGCCAACAGGCCGCCGGCCACACGCCCGCCGCGTTCCACACGCCCATCGCCGCCTACGGCCAGCAACAAATTACCGCGCCCGGCGCGCCCTCGCGTCCGGCGCATGCGCCGCTCACGATGAAGGATGTTCTCACCGCCATGGTGAAGGCCCACGAAATCCAAGGCGTGCTCGCCCTCGAGAACTCCTTCAACCGCGTCGGCCTCGATCACGTCCTCCTCGTCCGCATCGCCTCGACCGCCGTCACCGCCGCTCTGCTCGGCGGCACGCGCGACCAGGTGATCAACGCCATCTCGCACGCCTGGCTCGACGGCTCCGCGCTGCGCACCTATCGCCACGCGCCCAACACCGGCTCGCGCAAGTCCTGGGCCGCCGGCGACGCCACCAGCCGCGCCGTCCGCCTCGCGCTCACCGCCATGACCGGCGAGATGGGCTATCCGTCCGTCCTCACCGCCAAAGGTTGGGGGTTCCAAGATGTCTCCTTCAAGGGTGACACCGTGAAACTCGCGCGCCCGCTTGGCAGCTACGTCATGGAGCAGATTCTCTTCAAGATCTCCTTCCCCGCCGAGTTCCATGCCCAGACCGCCGTCGAGTGCGCCATGAAACTGCACTCGCTCGTGAAGGACCGCCTCGACCAGATCGAACGCATCGAGCTGACCACCCACGAGTCGGCCATCCGCATCATCGACAAGTCCGGCCCACTGAACAACCCGGCCGACCGCGACCACTGCCTTCAATACATGACGGCCATCGGCCTGATCTTCGGCGCCCTCACGGCGGACCACTATGAGGACAAGGTCGCCGCCGACCCGCGCATCGACGCCCTCCGCGCCAAGATGACCGTCACCGAGGACAAGTCCTACTCGAAGGACTACCTCGATCCCGAGAAACGCTCCATCGCCAACACCGTGCAGGTCTTCTTCAAGGACGGTTCAAAAACAGACCGCATTGAAGTCCACTTCCCCATCGGCCACCGCCGCCGCCGCGCCGAAGGCATCCCGGTCCTGCAACAAAAAGCCCACGACGCCTTCGCCACCCACTACGGCAAGGACAAGGCCGCGTCGCTCATGTCCCTCTTCGCCGACCGCGCGACGCTCGTCACCGCCGCGC